>JBKJRR010000255.1:0-23482 GCA_046594635.1 Burkholderiaceae bacterium | reverse complement strand
TTCCGGGCTGGGCCGTGGAACACGGTGGCGTGCTGGAAACCTCGCTGATGCTGCATCTGCATCCCGAATTGGTCGACATGTCCAAGGTCGTGGATCATCCGCCCGCCGCCTTGCCTCCGTATGACTTCTTTCCGATCAAGCCGGAGTGGACACCACACTCGGGTTGTCTGTCGTCGGCCAAACCGGCCACGGCCGACAAGGGCAAGTTGTTGTTCGACGTGTGTGTGCAAGGTTTGTCCCATCATCTGGCAACGGCCTTTCCACCGGTCTGAGGCTGTGGACTTTTTTGTCGTGCCCAGGCGATGCCGATGGACCCAAGGACGTGAGGCTCGGTGATGGGAGCGCGCTCCAAATGGACGATCCGGGTGGAGTCACTGAAGACGCGCGTGCGGGTGGGGATTCGTCCCGAGGAGCACAAACTTCAGCCCGTAGTGGTCAGCCTTCGCATCTGCGGCTTGGCGGATTCGTCGCCGAGCATTTTGGACGAATGCCTGGACTACGAGCCTGTGTGCAACTGGCTATTGAATGACTTTTCCAGAAGTCCCCATGTGAACCTGATCGAATCGCGCATCAACGAAATTGCGCATTACCTGTTTTCATATGACAAGCGCGTGATGGATGTATGGGTGGGGCTTTACAAGGAAAAATCAAGCTTGAAGTCCGCACGGATCGGACTCGAGCGGGAGATGTCAAGGAGGCAGTATGACGCTGCCATCAAGAACTCTCGGTAGTTTTGGCATGGGGCATAAGCGCAAACTTTCGGTGGCTTTTGTACTGGTGCCAAACTTCACATTGTTGGCGTTTTCTGCCTTTGTGGACACCTTGCGTCTGGCCGCAGATGATGACGATCGCAGCCGCCCCATTCAATGTGAATGGACCGTACTGAGCCACGACATGCGCCCGATTCGCTCCAGCAGCGGCGTCGAGGTCAACCCTGGCTCGGAACTTCAAAGTCCCGGCAACTTCGACTACATCGTCGTGGTCGGTGGCGTGCTTGGGGGGCCGCGGATGGCCCGTGAACTGTCGCAATACCTGCAGCAGGCAGCGCGCGATGGCGTAGCGCTGGCAGGCATTTGCACGGGCAGCTTCGTTCTCGCCCAACTCGGGCTGCTGGACCAGATGCGGTGTTGCGTCAGTTGGTTTCACATTGCCGAATTCCAGCTGCGCTATCCCGAGGTACGTGCCAGTTCCGAAGAGCTTTACATCATTGATGCGGACCGATTGACTTGCGCAGGGGGCTCCAGCGTGATTCATCTTGCGGCGCAACTGGTCGAAAAGCATTGCGGGAAGCGGCACGCGATCAAGGCCTTGCGGATCATGATCGAAGAGGGGATAGAGCCCTCGAATGCTTTCCAGCCGCAGCCCTCGTTCGCCCGGCGAACCAACGACGACAGGGTCAAGCGTGCCATGTTGCTGATGGAGCGCACGATCGAAGCGCCGGTATCGCTTGCGTTCATAGCGTCCCATGTCGATCTGAGCGTCCGTCAACTGGAGCGCCTGTTCAGGCTTGAATCTGGCATGACGCCGTCTGCCGCCTATACCCAGCTGCGGCTGGCGAAATCATTCCAGCTCGTAGGCACCTGTCGAATGCCGATTTCCGAAATTGCGGTTCGTTGTGGTTTTGTCAGCATGTCGCACTTTGCGCAAAACTTTCGACGGGCCTACGGTGATTCACCCATCAAGTTGCGCAGAACCTTGATGCAACAAGGTGTTGAGAACGACCTGAGCGCATCAATGTGCTGAGTTCGACGACGCGAATCCAGGGCCGTGTCTATTGCAATGAAAGGGCGGATGTACCCCATCTGATCTGTGCCAACGCTTTTTCGGGAGTCATCGGTTCTCCGCGTCGCGGGAAATTTCCGGTGTGTGTTGCACGTGCTTTGCCGGGCTCGATTGGCAGGACAGGCCGATAACTCGGTGCAAGCCTTGATGTGCAGTCAATCCGGCCAGGCCCGCATGCGAAACGCGTCTGCCAGGAAGTCGATCAGCACACGTACCTTGGGCGTCAGATGTTTGCGCGTCGGGTACACCGCGTAGACGCCCAGTTCGACCGACCGGTACCGGGGCAGCACTTCGACCAGCGCGCCAGAGGCCAGGTGTGCGCTGACCAGGAACGAGGGCTGCAGCACGATGCCCTGGTGCTGCACGGCGGCGGCGCAACAGGTGTCGCCGCTGTTGGTGCGCATGCGCGGCTGCACTTTCACGCTGGCCGGCCCCTGCGGTCCTTCGAACTCCCAGGATTCGCCCATGGCCAGCAAGGTGTAGGTGATCACCGAATGTTGCGCCAGCTCTGACGGATGTTGCGGCCTCCCGCGGCGGCGCAGGTACTCCGGTGAGGCGCACAGGATCAGTCGGGTCGAGGTGAGCTGGCGGCTGACCAGCGACGATGTCTGCAGCCGCGCAATGCGCACCGCCAGGTCGTAACCCTCGTCGACGAGATCGACCAGTCGGTCGGCCAGCGTGATGTCGAGCACCACCTTCGGGTGTTGTGCCATGAAAGCAGGCCACAGTGGCGCCAGGTGCATCAGCCCGAATGTCACCGGCACGTTGATGCGCAGTTGTCCGATCGCCTCGCCCGCATGCGTGCTGAGTTCAGCTTCGGCCTCGTCGACGCCATCGAGCAAGCGCTTGCAGCGCTCATGAAAAACCTCGCCTTCGGGCGTCAGCGAAAGCTTGCGCGTCGTGCGATGCAGTAGCCGTGTGCCGAGCCGGGCTTCCAGTTCACCGACCAATCGTGACACCGCGGTCTTTGACAGATCCAGCGTATCCGCGGCGCGCACAAAGCTGCCGGCGTCGACCACGGCGACGAAGGCGCGCATCTCCTGAAATTTGTCCATGCCGCAATTGTGCCGATATTCGGGATAGTTATTCCGGGCGACACGTATTTATCAATTGAATCGGAACTTTTAAAGTTCTCCTCACCGCAGCATTTCGCTGCAGAACTCCAAGGAAACCATCATGAAAGTCACAGTCATCGGCGCCGGCAACATGGGCTCGGCCTTCGTCAAGCAACTCGTTGGCGCAGGTCTGGGCGCGTCGATTGCGCCAACCTGGATCCGCAAAGCCTGAGGCGCAGCGGCAGCACACACCAACCCTTCCCCGTCTTTTTCATTGGAGCAACAACATGAGCAACTCTCTTTTCAACCGCCTGGTCGCCGCGGACAATGGCGCCGGCGCCCTGATCCTGCGTGTCCCCGTGGGAATTATCTTCATTGCGCACGGTGCGCAGAAGTTGTTTGGCTGGTTCGGCGGCTACGGCCTGGACGGCACCGGCCAGTTTTTCGATTCGGTCGGCTTGCAGCCCGGCACCTTGCTGGCACTGCTGGCCGGGCTGGCAGAGTTCTTCGGCGGCCTGGCATTGATCCTTGGATTGCTGGTGCGGCCCGCCGCTGCGGCACTGGCCTTCGCGATGCTGATCGCCATTTTCGCGGTGCACTGGAGCAAGGGCTTCTTTGCGGGCAGCGGTGGTTACGAGTACGCGCTGGCGTTGTTCGCTGCATCGTTGTCCTTGCTCTTCAGCGGTGCGGGACGGTACTCGGTCGATCGGGTCATCTCGGGAGCACGATGATGTCGCGCCTGCCCAGCCTGTTCATCTCGCATGGCGCACCGACCTTTGCGCTCGAGTCCGGCCTGGCCGGGCCGCGGCTCACTGCGTTGGGTCGCAGCCTCCCGCGTCCGCAGGCGGTGTTGGTGGTCTCGCCGCACTGGATGACAAGCACGCCGCGTGTGAGCACCGCAGCGCAACCGGAGACGATTCACGACTTCGGTGGCTTCGACCCTGCGCTGTACCAATTGAGTTACCCTGCGCCCGGACACGCACGACTGGCGCAGCGAACTGTGGATCGGTTGCTGGACGCCGGCTGGGCGGCCCGGGCGGACCAGGACCGCGGCCTCGACCATGGCGCCTGGGTTCCGCTGATGCATCTTTTCCCCGACGCCGATGTGCCGGTGTTCCAGGTGTCACTGCCGTCGCGATTGACCGCCGACATGGCCTGGGACTTTGGCCGCGCACTGGCGCCGCTGGCCGATGAAGGTGTGCTGATCGTCGGCTCGGGCAGCCTGACACACAACCTCCACGAGTTCCGTGGTGGGCACGAGCACGATGAAGCCTACGTGTCCGAGTTCGCGGCCTGGGTGCGCGACGCGGTGGAGCAGGGTGACCGCGCGCGCCTGCTGCGCACCTTGGACGACGCACCGCAGGCCCGCCGGGCTCACCCGACGACCGAGCACTTTTGGCCTTTGCTTGTAGCGGCCGGTGCCGCCGGAGCCACGACGCTGCCGATGCAGGTGATCGAAGGAGGTGTCACGCACGGCGTGCTGGCCATGGATTCCTACGTGTTCGGCATGTCCGGCATGTCCGGCATGGGCATTTGACATGTAATGGGATCGAGTAGCTGCAGGCAAGCGCGGCGGGTCGGCGCTACGACCGGCAGATCCTGATTGCAGGGTCGCCAACGCAAGGCGTCGCGCGCGCTCAATTTGCGCTTGGGGCTCTGCTCATGTCATTGTTGGCCGTGACGATGGTGCGCAGCATGCGCATGAACTCCGCGCGTTCCGCCTCTGGCAGGGGTTCGAGGATGCGCTGCTGCGCACGCTGCATGGCGGGCAACACAGCCGTCAGTTCCTTTTTGCCCGCATCGGTCAGGGTCAGCAGCCTGACTCTGCGATCGTCCGGCGATGCGCCGCGTTGCACCAGTTCCCTGGCCTGCAGCCGGTCGATCACCGTGGCAATGGTGGACGTATCAAGCCCGATCGATCGGGCCAGGCTGCGCTGGTCGATTCCTGGCGCATTCGCGATGCCTTGCAGTGCCCCATATTGAACCGGGGTGATACCCAGCGATTCAGTTTCTTGCAGGAAGATTGCCACGGCAATCTGCTGCAACCGACGGATATGGTGTCCGGGAAGGCTGTCCAGGTCGATGTGGGTGTTTTGCATTTTTTTCTTTGGCATCTTCACGCTCCTAGGGTAAACCCTGGTATGTTGAAACCGATTTTATCATTACACTTATCATCAGTGTACTTATCATAAGCACACGAAGATTAAGGAAGATCACATGAACCCGAATCAATCTGCGCTGCCGGTGCTGGTCTCCGGCGGTGGAATCGGTGGACTGGCCGCCGCGCTGGCGCTGACGCGTCGTGGTTTCGCCGTCAAGGTACTGGAGCAGGCGCCCGAACTGGGTGAAATTGGCGCCGGCATACAGCTCGGGCCGAATGCCTTTGCGGCGTTTGACGCGCTGGGTATCGGCGAGAAAGCGCGTAGTCGCGCCGTCTACACCGACGAGATGGTGATGCACGACGCGCTCGATGAAACGCTGGTCGGCCGTATCCCGACCGGCGACGCCTTCCGCCAGCGTTTCGGCAATCCCTATGCCGTGATCCACCGCGCCGACGTGCACGGCTCTCTTCTCGAAGGCGCGCAGGAATCGGATCGCATCGAGGTGCTGACCGCCACCTGCGTGCAGCAAGTCGAACAGGACGGTGCCGGCGTCACGGTGATCGACACCAAGGGCGGCCGGCATCGCGGCCTGGCATTGATTGGCGCCGACGGTGTCAAGTCGGCGGTGCGGCGCCAATACGTTGGCGACGACGCGCGTGTCTCCGGCCATGTGGTCTATCGCGCCGTGGTCGACAAGGCGGACTTTCCCGCCGATCTGCAGTGGAACGCCGCCGCCATCTGGGTCGGTCCCAACTGCCACCTGGTGCACTACCCGCTGCGCGGCGGCGAGCAATACAACGTGGTTGTCACCTTTCACAGCCGCGACAAGGAAGAGTGGAGTGTGCGCGAAGGCAGTCGCGAAGAGGTGCAGAGTTACTTTGAAGGCATCTGCTCCCGCGCCCGCCAGCTGATCGACCTGCCCAAGGACTGGAAGCGTTGGGCCACTGCCGATCGCGACCCTATCGGCCAGTGGACGTTCGGGCGTGCCGCACTGCTGGGCGACGCCGCACACCCGACGCTGCAGTATCTGGCGCAGGGTGCCTGCATGGCGCTCGAGGATGCAGTCACGCTGGGCGAAGCGCTGCGCGCGCATGACAACGACTTCGCCGCCGCCTTCGCGCACTACCAGCGCTCCCGCGTGGCACGCACCGCACGCATCGTGCTGTCGGCGCGCGAAATGGGCCGCATCTTTCACGCCAAGGGCGTGGAACGCCTGGTGCGCAACGACTTGTGGAAGGGCCGCAGCGCCGAACGTTTCTACGACGCGATGGAGTGGCTGTATGACTGGAAAGCCGACAACTGCCTGGCGACCTGAGTGCTAACCCTTTGCCCAAAACCGATGACGCAACCCAACCCTTTACTTCAGGATCCACCATGACACAAACCAACTATCTCTGGAACCCGCCGGCCGTGCAATCGCTGCCGGTGCAAGGAATAGACCAGCGCTTTCCCATCAACCGTCTGTTCTTCGTCGGCCGCAATTACCACGCCCACGCCATCGAGATGGCGCGCCCGGTCGACAAGTCGGTCGACCGACCTTTTTATTTCACCAAGGCGCCGCAGACGCTGGTGCAATCTGGCGCCACGGTGGTTTACCCGCCAGGGACGAAAGACTACCAGTTCGAGATGGAACTGGTGGTGGCCATCGGCAAGCCGGGTTTTCGTGTTGCCGCAGCTGACGCGCACACCATCATCTACGGCTACGCCTGTGGTCTGGACATGACGCGGCGCGACCTGCAACTGGCCGCGCGTGACAAGGGCCGCCCATGGGATCTGGGCAAGGATATCGAGAACGGATCGGTGGTGTCGCAGATCGTGCCGATGCCGGACACGGTGCTCACGACGGGTGAGCTCGCGCTCACGGTCAACGGTGCGACGCGCCAGAAATCCGACATCGACAAACTCATCTGGGACATCCGCGAACAGATCGCCGACCTGTCGCAGTTCTACCACCTGCAACCGGGCGATCTGATATTCACCGGAACGCCGGAGGGCGTGGGCCCGGTCGTGGCTGGCGACAAGTTGCAAGGGCGTATCGAAGGTGTTGGCGAGATCGCGTTGAACATTGCTGCGGCTGAGTGAAAGAGAGCGACATGACGACCGAAACCACCCCTTCGCCGGTCAGCATCCAGATGCAGGCCGGGCCAGGTCAACCCGATCCATCGCCGGCGCTCGAGCAGCTTTATCGCGGCTTCGAGCGTGAGCTGCTGGTGCCGCTGTGGACCGAGATCGGCGACCTGATGCCGCTGCATCCAAAGTCCAAGGCTGCAGCGCATGTCTGGCGTTGGGACAAGTTGGTTGCCCTGGCCGAGCAGGCCGGGCGCATCGTGCCGGTGGGCCGCGGCGGCGAGCGCCGTGCCATCGCGCTGGCCAATCCGTCACTGGGCGGCAAACCCTACGCCACGCCCACGCTGTGGGCTGCGATCCAATACCTGATGCCCGGTGAAAATGCACCGGAGCATCGGCACAGCCAGCATGCGTTCCGGTTCGTGGTCGAAGGCGAGGGCGTATGGACGGTCGTCGGGGGTGATGCCGTACGCATGTCGCGCGGTGATTTCCTGCCGCAGTCCGGATGGAACTGGCATGCCCACCACAATGCGGCCACCCAGCCGATGGCCTGGATCGACGGCCTGGACATCCCGTTCTCGTACTACACCGAGTCCCAGTTCTTCGAATTCGGCCGCGAAGCCATCAGCCCGGCCGAGAGCGGCACGCCTGAGCGCAGCCGCTCCGAGCGCCTGTGGGGCTACCCGGGCCTGCGACCGGTGTCGCAGTCGAAGGCCCTGACGGCAACGCCCTTGCTGGCCTACCGCTGGGTGGACACCGACCGTGCACTGAACGAACAACTGGCTCTGGAAGCCGAAGGGCACGCCGCCACGCTGAGCCCCGGCCATGCCGCGGTGCGTTACACCAATCCGACCAACGGCCGGGACGTGTTGCCGACCATGCGCACCGAGATGCACCGCATCGCAACCGGTGCCAGTACCGTTGTGCGGCGCGAGGTTGGCTCCTCGGTCTACCAGGTGTTCGACGGTCGCGGCAAGGTCACCATCGCGGGTCGCAGCTGGACCGTGCAGCGGGGCGACATGTTCGTTGTGCCATCGTGGGCGCCATTCCAGGCGATTGCCGACGCAAAGCCGGCAAAGGACCAGTGCAGGACGCTGGATCTTTTTCGCTTCTGCGACGCACCCATCTTCGAGGCCCTGCATGCCCATCGTGTTCAGGTCGGCGAGACGGAGCAAGGTCAATGAAGCTCTACAACTTCTTTCGCAGCGGCACCTCGCACCGGCTGCGCATCGCACTGCGGCTCAAGGGACTGGCTGTCGACTATGTGCCGGTGGACCTGCGTACCGAACAACACCTCGGCCCTGAATTCAAGGCGCTGAACCCGCAGGGCCTGGTGCCCGCGCTGGAACTGCCCGGCGGTCAGGTGCTGACGCAATCGCCGGCGATCATCGAATGGCTGGAGGAGCGCCATCCCACACCGCCGCTGCTGCCGTCCGACAGCGAAGATCGGGCCCGGGTGCGCGCGCTCGCCGCCATTGTTGGTTGTGACGTACATATGCTGGCGCGCTGGCACGATGCGAATGCTGCAGACGTGAAAGCCGCGATGGACCATGCCCTTACTGGAGGCAACTTGCCATGAAAGATGCCGACCTCGATGCCCTTTACACGCGCATCTGTCACACGATGACGGAGTTGGGCGAGGAATAGGCCGCGCTCTACCTGGCGCGCTTCGCGCTGCTGGCATTGACCCAGATGGGGGATCGCACTATGGTCGAGCGCCTCCTTACCGAGGCTGCTCTTGGTTTGGAGCCGGCTGGTACCAGGTAAAGAACGGGAGCACAGGGCGCCAACGCGACGGGCAGGGGTTCGGTCGACTTCTTCTGGCTGTCAACCGGCTGGTTGCGCGGCCTGACCCACGGACGACAAGCAGTGCGCAAAATACTCCGCTGCCGGGGTCAGTGGCACATCGGGCTGCGTCAGCAGCACCAGTTCAATGTCGCAGGGCCGCAGAGGAGCATCGACGATGGCCACGATGTCGCGGGTTTCAGGGTGGCCCAACAACGGCTCTGGGAAGATGCTCACCGTATCGGTGTTGCGCAAAATGGTCAACGCGGCCAATGATTCGCACACGATCACCTGCCGCGGTGGGGCAACCCCCGCCATTGTGAACATCGCATCGATGCGTGGTTGTTGTCCGCCCGCGATGGGCTGGGTCAGTACCCATTCCAGCGCACACAAGGCGAGGGCGTCCGGTTTGGCCAGCACCGGGTGGCCAGCGCGCACGACGATGCGTTGGGGTGCTTGCAGAATGCGCTGGCAATGGAACTCATCGTCCTGGATCTCGCCGACGTCGGCTGCGACCACGGCGATGTCCAGCGTGCCGTCGCGCAGGCGGGGTACGACCCGCGTCATCAGTCCCTCGATCAACTGGATCTGGACGCCTGGGTAACGTTGCCGGAACCAGCGGAAGGCCGGCCCGAGACTGGTGAGTGTCAGAAACGGCGTTACGCCGACGCGCAGGGTGCCAATGTTCTCACCGGCCATTTGACGCATTTCCTCGCGTGCAATGCCGACCTGTCGCGACACCAACCGCGCCCGCGCGAGCAGGCGGGTACCGGCGTCGGTCAAGGCTATGCCACGGGACCTGCGCAGCAGCAATGGCAAACCGGCTTCCTGTTCGAGCAGGCGCATGGATTTCGTCACAGCGGCCTGTGACACCTGCATCTGGCGGGCCGCGGCCCGGATGCCGCCTTGTTCCACAACCGTCACGAAGACTTCCAACTGTTGCAGCTTCATCCACGCTCCTTAGGCGAAAACCTTGTGTGTTGGGGACTCGATATACAGGTAAAAAAGGTCGTCGTCGGCCTTCTCTGCCGTTCTGACCACAAGAACGCATGAGTGACACCTCAGAGGAATTGATCACCAATACTGATCATCCTATAACGGCGCTGCGATAAACAGCAACCAAAAGCGTTCATGAAGAAAAAATAGTGTCTTGTAGATGTCGCCCATCGTTTCTACAGTGCTGTCATCAGATTGTTTTTCAGTCACACCCTGAACACCAGACGATGTCCCACCTACTGATCCAGGCCCTGCGCGACGAAGCGCCCGAATTCATCGAATTGCGTCGCGACCTGCACCGCCACCCCGAGCTCGGCCTGGCGGAGGCCCGCACTGCGCAACGAATCGCGGATTGCCTGCAGGCCTGGGGCTATGAAGTGCACCGCGGCCTGGCCACGACCGGTGTTGTCGGCACCCTGCGCCGAGGCACCGGTGGCAAGCGCCTCGGGCTACGGGCTGATATGGATGCACTGCCGATCCAGGAGGACAGCGGCCGCGACTGGTCCAGCGTGACGGATGGCGTGATGCACGCCTGCGGCCATGACGGTCACTGCGCGATGCTGCTGGCGGCGGCGCGTCGATTGGCCCAGGACACCACGTTTTCAGGCACCTTGCATCTGATATTCCAGCCGGCCGAGGAACACCCGGGAGGCGCGAAGTTGATGGTGGAGCAGGGCCTGTTTGAACGTTTCCCCTGCGATGCGGTGTTTGCCATGCACAACATGCCCGGCATCGAGCAGGGCCGCCTGGTGCTGCGCGAGGGCGCGGCGATGGCCTCGTCCGACGATGTCAGCATCGTGCTGACCGGCACCGGCGGTCATGGTGCCATGCCGCATCGCGCGGCCGACCCGGTCGTGGCGGCGGCCAGCATCGTGATGGCGCTGCAGACCGTGGTTTCGCGCAACGTCGACCCGCAACAGGCCGCCATTGTCACGGTCGGCGCGCTCCATGCCGGTCGCGCCAATAACGTCATCCCGCAGACGGCCACGCTCGAATTGTCGGTGCGCGCACTCGACAACGGCGTGCGCGACCTGCTGCAGGCTCGCATCACCGCTTGCGTGCGGGCGCAGGCCGACAGCTTTGGTGTGCAGGCGCGTATCGACTACCGGCGCGACTACCCGGTGCTGGTGAACACGGCCGCAGAGACCGCGTTTGCGCGCGAGGTTGCAGTAGAGCTATTGGGCGCTGACGCCGTGACCTTGCAAGGCCCGGCGCTCACCGGCAGTGAAGACTTCGCCGTGATGCTGGAGCACTGCCCGGGCAGCTACCTGTTGATCGGAAACGGCGCTGGCGAGGGAAGTTGCATGGTCCACAACCCGGGCTACGACTTCAACGACGACAACATCGCCATCGGCGCTGCCTATTGGGTGCTGCTGGCGCAGCGCTTTCTCTTACAGCCAGGCGAGGAGCCGGTCGGCGCCAGCCATCACCAGACGCACGCTCAGGCCGAACCGGCCTGAGCGCACCAGACCCCAATCCCGCGCCTAGCGCGCATGACCATTGCAAAGACCCAGGAGCCACCATGAAAACCCGTCGACACCTACTCGTCATCAGTCTCGCCTTCGCCGCCACGCAGGCGCTGGCGCAAAGCTGGCCCAGCAAAGCCGTGGCACTGGTCGTGCCCTGGCCAGCAGGGGGGCCATCGGACTTCGTGGCACGCCAGATTCAGAACGATACGGCCAAGGCGCTCGGACAGCCGCTGATTGTTGAAAACCTCGGTGGTGTCGGTGGCGCGCTTGGCGTGCAGAAAATGCTGAACGGCACCGACGGCCACACCTTGCTGCTGGGCAGCCCGCTTGAGTTGATCATTCCGCCGCTGACGATTGCCAACGTGAAATACAAGTCGACCGACTTGCGCCTCGTGGCCCAGTTGGTGAAGGCGCCGATGGTGCTGGTGGCGCGCAAGGATCTGCCGGCCAACAATTTCGACGAGCTGCTGGCCCTGGCCGCGAAGTCCAAGGATAGGCCGCTGGCACTGGCCAATACCGGACCGGGCAGCATGTTCCACCTGGTCGGCGAGAAGTTCACACAACAATCGGGAATCGAATTGCTGCACGTGCCCTACAAAGGATCGGCGCCGGCGATGAACGATCTGATGGGCGGCCAGGTCGACCTGATGTTCACCATCTTCGCTGGGCCGATCCCGGCAACGATCGCCGATGGCCGGCTCAAGGTCATCGGTTTGACCACGGCGCAGCCGCTGGCGAAGTACCCGCAGATTCCGGCGCTGGCCGCGCACCCAAAACTCAAAGGCTTCGAGTTCGATTCCTGGGCCGGTATTCAGGTGCCGCGCAATACGCCCGAGGACGTGGTGGTGCGCCTGAACAAGGCGCTGTATGAGGCCATGGCCAATCCGCAGACGCGCGCCGCGTTCGAGAGTGTCGGCAATCTGGTTGTGCCGCCCACCTCGCCGGCCGATCTGGAGCGCATCTATCAGGGCGAGATCGTCCGCTATCAGGCGATCGCCAAGTCGATCAATCTTCAGCCGCAGCAATGACATTGGGTCGGCCGGTCGACCTGGGCCGAGGTCAGCGAACCGCAAGCAGGGTTCGGGATCGATGCCGGGGGCGATCGGCGGCAACAAGCCTGCGAACAACTGAATCGGAACGATTGACAAATTGGAGATCCGCATGAAGCAAGACCTGTGGCGGCTTGGCGCAGTTGAACTGGCTGGCCTGATCCGGGAGCGCACTGTGTCGGCGCGTGAGGCCGCGACCAGTGTGCTGGATCGTATCGATGCCGTGAACCCGCGCATCAATGCGCTGGCCGAGGTGATGCGGGTCGAGGCCCTGCAGGTCGCCGACGCGGCCGACCGGGCGCTGGCCGGCGGGCAAACACCGGGCGCGCTGCACGGCCTGCCGATCACGATCAAGGTCAATGTCGATACCGCCGGCCATGCGACCACCGACGGCATCGTTGCGGCCAAGGACAACATCGCCCAGACCGACTCGCCGCTGGTTGCCCATCTGCGTGCCGCCGGCGCCGTCATCGTCGGACGCAGCAACACGCCGGCGTTCTCCTTGCGCTGGTTCACCGACAACGACCTGCATGGCCGCACGCTGAACCCGTTCGACCCCGAGGTCACGCCCGGTGGTTCCAGCGGCGGCGCCGCCGCAGCGGTTGCCATGGGCATGGGGCCAATCGCGCACGGCAACGATTACGGCGGCTCGATCCGCTACCCCGCCTGGGCCTGTGGCGTGGTGGGACTGCGCACGACGGTCGGACGCGTGACCTCCTACAAGGCGAGCGCACCGAACCGGGTACCGAGCAACCAGATGATGTCGGTGCAGGGCCCGCTGACACGCAGTGTGGCCGATGCACGGCTGGCATTGCAAGTGATGGCGCAGGGCAGCCCGCTTGATCCGCAATGGGTACCGGCACCGCTGGAGTACGCCGATACCGCCATGCCGCTGCGTGTGGCGATGTTCAAGCGCCACGCCGCATTCGACGCCGACCCCACGGTGGTGGCGGCCATCGAGCAGGCCGCGCACTGGCTCGCGGCGGCTGGCTGCGAAATCGAGGAAGTGGAGCCACCCCATTTCGAAGAAGGCGCGCAACTGTGGCGCAAACTCGTGATGGACGATATGCGCCGAGGTGGCCAACCCGCAGTGCAGGCCATGGGCGATGCCGGTGTGCGCTCGGCACTGCGCGGCTACATGGCCGGTCTGCAGCCGCTGGACCGCGACCAGACGCTGGAGGCGCTTGCGCGCCGATTCAGCATTTGCCGCGACTGGGCCGTGTTTCTCGAGCAGTACCCCGTGCTGCTGATGCCCAACAGCTGGCAGCGCCAGTTCGCGATAGACGCCGACCACGGGACCGACGACCAGGTTGACGCGCTGGTGAGAGCCCAAAGCCCCTTGCTGGGCACGGCCATGATGGGGCTTCCGGGTCTGTCGGTTCCGTCGGGATTGGTCAAGAGGCTGCCGATCGGCGTGCAACTGGTCAGCGGCCGGTTTCGCGAGGACCTGTGTCTTCGCGCGGGCGAGATCATCGAGCGTGCAGCGCGCTTCAATGCCCTGGATCAGTTGGCTCCCATGCCCGCCTGAACTGCATACGACGACCATGTGATTGTCGGCTACACCTTGACGCTGCGCCCCGATGCCGAGCCCAACCGACTGCACGCCTGGATGTCGGTACTTGTCTAAGGCAACCAGATACGCGCCGTGATCGCCAGTCTGCTGGGTGAGCCGGCGGTGGTCGGCACTCGGTCGGTCCAGCGCGTTGCAACCTACGGTCTTCAATTCGGTAGGCACTGCACTGGAAGATCTGGCCGCGGCCATGTTTGTCCATGAGAGTGCGGATGATGATCCGACGGTCGGACGACGGCGCACCGTACAGGGTGCAGGATGACGGGCGTGCCACGGATTCGACGATGTCGCCGACGGTGTGCTGCCCACGTACTTTTTTCAACTCCAATCTTCATAACATGATCAAACGCTTTGATATCGGGACACGCATGTCCGAAATGGTGGTTCACAACGGAACCGTCTATCTGTCCGGTCAGGTAGCCACGGACAGTCAACAGGACATAGAAGGGCAAACACGGCAAGTGCTCGAAGCCATCGATGGCTTGCTGGCGCGTGCCGCGACTGACAAGTCCCAACTCCTGACGGTACAAATCTATCTGGTGGATATGGCCGACTTTGACGGCATGAACCGTGCGTGGGACGCATGGGTGCCGGTTGGCCATGTGCCAACGCGCGCCACGGTTCAAGCAAGTCTTGCGCGTCCCGAGTGGAAGCTCGAGATCGTTGCCACTGCCGCGCTGCCGGATGCCAAGTGAGGGACCGTAGTTTCCGCTGTGGCTTGCGCTGCGGCCGGCAACTGGCTGCATGGCGGGGTCATTCATCATTTTGCCAGCTTGAGTCTGGGTGCCATGTTGCCAGCTATAGCCAAGCGCAACTGGGCATCGACAGTCTGATAAATTCCGCTCCCAGCAGGAGGCGAGTCTTGCAAGGACAATTGGTTGCTGTCCGTGCGTCAGCGTGCCGGCCCCGATTGGCATGTTGCGCGCGGATCGTGTTCTTTCACCGAGCCAGGCTTGCAGCCGCTGTCAGGCAGGCTGCGCCAGCCACCAGGCTCAGATGCCAGCGCAGGCGCAGCCAGTGCTGTAGCCCGAACTGGGCATAGGTTGCGCGATCGACCGCGAAACACAGTGCCAGCAATACGGCCAGCATCACCAGACCCGCTACCGGTGCCAACAGCAATGCGAACCAGGCCAGCAGCGATGGCACTACGCCCCAGAAAAAGTGCCATGGCGATGTGTGCTCCGTTTGTCCCCGCATTGCCAGGCCCCAATGGATCGCACCCAGGAAACTGGTGATGGTTGCGCCATAGGCGGTGAGCGCAAATGCGGCGGTGATACGTTCTGCCGCGGGCAGCCACCACACCGCGGCGGCAAGCGCAACAAACGGAATCAGTCCGGCATAGCCGAGCCATTGTGCAAAGGTCGGCAAGGGATGGCCTGCAGATGTTTTCATGGGAGCATCGATGGGAAGTCGGTTGGCCAGAACGAGTCAACGCCCAGGCGCCATGCCGGGGAATGCCGGTTGTGGCAGCATCGGTAGTTAGTTTGATTCTGCGGCAATCTGCCGGACGTCGCCCGCCACCGGGCATTCACTCCTCGATGAAATCTCTGAATGTACTGGGCACCGAACTGCTCGCCTGTTCGTTTGACCCGCTGACCGGATTCCTGCGCGACGGATGTTGCCATACCGATGCACAGGATCACGGCACCCATGTGATTTGCGCGCGCATGACGGCCGCATTCCTGGCTTTCTCATGCGCGCGAGGCAATGACTTGTCGACTCCGATACCGCAATACCGCTTCCGCGGCTTGCGACCCGGCGATCGCTGGTGCCTGTGTGCCTTACGCTGGAAGGAAGCCCTGGACGCCGGTGTCGCGCCCGGCGTGATTCTGTCGTCCACCCACCAAAATGCTCTTGAGATTGTGACGCTGGCGCAGTTGCAGGCACACGCCTTGTAGGTCATGTCGCCGGTTGCAGCGGCCTTCGGCGTCTGCCTGCCACTGGCGCTTTCGACCGCCCCCCCTGTTTGGGGGAGAATGTGCCGGATGATGCGAACGGGTTGAGCACAATGGGTTTGAGAAAACTGGGTCGGTACGACATCGTTCGCGTTCTTGGCAAAGGTGCGATGGGGATGGTGTACGAGGCGCGCGACCCAAACCTCGATAGGCGCGTGGCGATCAAGACCATCAAGGTCGACGCGTTGTCGCAGCAAGCCTCGGCTGAATACGAAGCCCGGTTTCGTACCGAGGCCCGCTCCGCAGCCCGTTTGCAGCATCCCCACATCGTCAGTGTCTACGACTCGGGTCGGCACGGCGACATGGCCTACCTGGTCATGGAGTTCGTGCAGGGCGATGATCTCAAGCAGTTGCTCGACCGCGGCATCACATTTTCTCTGGCGCAGACGACGCACATGATGTGTGACCTGCTTTCGGCGCTGGACTATGCGCATCGCCAGAACATCGTGCACCGCGATGTCAAGCCGGCCAACCTGATGATCGAGGCCAATGGACGGGTCAAGTTGACCGACTTCGGTGTGGCGCGCATTCAGGACGCAGGCGACGCTACTCGCACGCGAGGCTCCATGGTGGGTACGCTGAAATACATGGCGCCGGAGCAGGTCCAGGGTTTGGCGGTCGATGCACGTGCCGATATCTTTGCGGCGGGTGTGTTGCTCTACCAGTTGCTCACGGGACGGCGGCCATTTGATGGGGCCAGTGATTTCGCCATCATCCAGCAGATTGTTGCCGCCGCGCCCGCTGCACCGTCCACGATCAATGCGCAACTGCCACCGGCGATCGATGCCGTGCTGGCGCAAGCTCTGGCACCATCGCGCGAGCAGCGCTTCGCCAGCGCGCAGGCGTTTGCAGTTGCCTTGGAGGCGGCGGTGGCCACGGCCTCTGACCAGACCGTCGTGCCGCCACCAGGCATGCGTCCTGCAGTGCAGTGGGGCGGAAGCGGCGCGAATGCCGTGAGCCGGCAAGGCCGCTCCAGCGGCAGCAACCTCGCAGCAGTGGGCGATACGTCCGGATCGACGGTGACGCAGGAACTGGAACTGGTCTACTGGAAAGACGTCAAGGACTCGGAAGATGTGGCTGACCTGCAGGGATTCCTCGATCGTTTCCCGCATGGCATCTATGGCGACCTGGCGCGCCGCCGCATGAAGCGACTGGGCGGTGTGGAGCGCGCCGAGCAAACCGGGACCGCACTGCAGACGCATGTGATGGATGGCCCTGACGCGCCGACCGGCTTTATCGACACCGAGTCAATGTCAGAAAAGACCTTGTTGATCGAACGTGGTACCCAAGGTGTCGATTCGTCTTGTGCTAGCCGGGATGATCAGACGGTTGAAATGACAGTGGCAATGGAGGTAACGCCAGATGTAACGGTGGTCGGCGTCGAGCCGGCTCAACCTGCGGCTGCGGCAGAGGCGACAAAGCGGGTGCTGGGTTCGGAAAACGCCTCTGCCCAGGTGCCAATGCGGCCCGACGCCGCAGACCATCGTGTGGTGACCGAGGCGCGCGCACGGCCGACCAAGGGTGTGGCGCTGCTGGCGTCATTGCTGGTGGCCGCTGCGCTGGTGTTGTGGGTTTCCGAACCGGCGACAGATTCGCAGCCCGCGCAGGCTGTTGCGCCCTCAGGCGCTCCCGTGGCAGACGAGGGTGCCGCTGCGGTGGTGGCTGCGCCAAGGTCCGAACCGGTGGTGGCGCCGGCCGTGGCTTTGGCGGGGCTACCCGTTGTACCTGCGTCGGCTGCCGTGCAGGCATCTGCGGCACTGGCTGCGGGTCGGTCCGCGTCGGCCGCCGCCGCAAAGGTCGTCGAAGCGCAAAAGGTGGCAGCGAGCGCAGCCACGAGCGGCACTTCGCCCGTGCGGGCGGCGCCAGAGGTCACCGCCTCGCCTCTGCCCAAGGTCAGTATCCCAATGCCGGGCCGTGTTGCCAAACCACCTGCCGCGGTTGCGGGTGGACCGGTCAATCCTGAACAGGTCTGCGAGGGCCGTGTGTTGCTCGGATATCAAACCTGCATGAACGAACAGTGCGCTTCGGCCGAGTTTGCAGGTCATGCGGTCTGCCGGCAGCGGCGCATGGCCGAGCAGGCGCGCGACGCGCAGCGCAACAGCCGCAACTGATGTCGCGGCGCTGTTGCGCCCTGCGGTCAGCGGCTGCGCTTATTGCGCGGCCCAGCCGCCGTCCATGTTCCAGGCCACGCCACGCACGTTGTTACCTGCAGCCGAGCAGAAGAAGACGGCTAGTGCACCCAACTCTTCTGGCGTGGTGAATTGGCGTGACGGCTCTTTTTCACCGAGCAGCAGCGCGATGGCCTCGTCGTTTGACACACCTTGGCTGGCAGCCTTGGCATCGACCTGCTTTTGCACCAGCGGCGTCAACACCCAGCCCGGACAGATGGCATTGCAGGTGATTGCGCCCACAGCGTTTTCCAGTGCCGTGACTTTGGTCAGCCCCACAATGCCGTGCTTGGCCGCGACATAGGCCGACTTTTCTGCCGAGCCGACCAGTCCGTGGACGGATGCGATGTTGATGATCCGACCCCATTTGGCAGCCTGCATTGCCGGCAATGCCAGCCGCGTCGCGTGAAAGGCACTGGACAGGTTGATCGCGATGACCGCGTCCCAACGCTCGGTCGGAAAGTTTTCAATGCGCGATACATGCTGGATGCCGGCGTTGTTGACCAGGATGTCGACGCGGCCAAAGCGCTCGGCCGCAAAGCGCATCATTGCGTCGATTTCCGCCGGTTTGCTCATGTCGGCGCCATGGTAGTCGACCTTGACGCCATGCTGGCTGATCGCCGCCTTGGGGCCTTGCACGTCGCCGAATCCGTTCAAAACGATGTTGGCGCCTTGCTGTGCCAATGCCTGGGCAATCCCCAGGCCAATGCCGCTGGTGGATCCGGTTACCAGTGCTGTCTTGCCCTTGAGCATGATGATTCTCCAATTGAATTACGATGTATCGACAGCTGTCATTTTGTCTCTGTTTTGTCCCTGCACTTTTCCCCATGAATCCCATCGCACCCGAACTGCACCATGTGAAATGTCCCGACGCCCAGGGAGGCCATGACATGGCTTATTGGCAATGGGGCGACCCAGCTGCATCACACGTCGTGGTGTGCGCCCATGGCCTGTCGCGCCAGGGGCGCGATTTCGATGTGCTGGCGCGTGCCCTTTGTGTGCGTGCCGGCCATGACGTGCGGGTGGTGTGTCCCGACGTCGTCGGGCGTGGCCAAAGCGATTGGCTCAAGGAGCCGATGGGCTACCAGATTCCACAATATGCGGCGGACATGTTGGTGTTGCTCGCCCAGTTGCGGCCGACCACGCTGGACTGGGTCGGCACCAGCATGGGCGGACTGATTGGCATGGTGCTGGCTGGCCAGCCGGATCTGCCGCTGCCGGTCCGGATCCGCCGCCTGGTGCTCAACGACGTGGGTCCGGTCGTGCGCTGGGAGGCGCTTGAGCGTATCGGTACCTATCTGGGGCAGACGGGCCGGTTCACGTCGGTGCAGCAGGCCGCCGATGCGATGTGGGCAATCTCCACCGGTTTCGGTCCGCACACGCAGCAGCAGTGGCTCGCCTTGTCGGGCCCGATGGTCAAACCGATTCCTGGCGAGCATGGGGTGTTCACACTGCATTACGACCCGGCCATTGCGGTCCCGTTCAGGACCCTCACGCGCGAGTCCGCCGTGCAGGGGCAAGAGGCCCTCTGGAAACTGTATGACGGTATTTCGGCTCAGACCCTGTTGCTGCGCGGCTCCGAGTCTGACCTGTTGTCGCACGAGACAGCCATGGCCATGTGCGCGCGCGGTCCCCGGGCCCGGCTGGTGGAATTCGACGGTGTCGGCCATGCACCCACCCTGATTGCCGAAGACCAGTTGACCACGGTCTGCGGTTTTGTACTGGAATCCGAATCGACGGCGCTAGGATGAAGACAGGCGAAGTGAGTCCGCAGACCGACCCGGGTACCTTGCCACTGATCGAAGCCTCTGCCACCGGCGCTGCCTTGCCCGATGCCGATCCGGTGCAGGTACTGGCCAGGGTCCGTGCCTTTGCGGAACCCTTGATTGCGGACGAGTCGCTCGACACCGGCGAGGGGACCCTGGCCCATGCCCAGGCCGTGGCCCAGATCATCGCGTCCATCGGTGGCTCCGAATTCATGCAGGGTGCGACCTATCTGGTCTACGCCTGCGAGCATCTGACACGTCCGCAGGAGGCGATAAGCAAACATTTCGGCAGCAACCTGGCCGATCTGGCGATGGAGACGACCAAGCTGGTGCGGCTGCAGCGTCAGACCGGATCCGGCGTGCGCCGTGATCTGCCGGGTGGGCCGACCGCGATGCCGCAGGCAACGGCCGCGCAGGTCGAGAACGTGCGCAAGATGCTACTGGCGTTTTCGCGCGACCTGCGTGTTGTCATACTGCGTCTGGCTTCACGTCTGCAGACTCTGCGTTATTACGCGGCCAGCCGAAAGCTCCCGCCTCCCGAAGTGCCGGCAGAAGCCTTATTGGTGTTCGCACCGCTGGCCAACCGGCTCGGAATCTGGCAACTCAAGTGGGAGATCGAAGACCTGACTTTGCGTTTCCTGGAGCCCGAGACCTATCGCGAGGTCGCGCTCAAGCTTGAGCAGACGCGGGCCCAGCGCGAGCGCGCGGTGGAGCAGCTTCGCGCGCAACTGCAAGTCGATCTGCGCCACGATGGCATCGTTGCCACCGTGCAGGGGCGACCCAAGCATATCTACAGCATCGTCAAGAAGATGCGCGGCAAGTCACTAGCCTTTTCCCATGTGTACGATATTTGCGCCTTGCGCGTCATCGTACCCACTGTGGCCGACTGCTACCAGGCGCTTGGCGCGGTGAACCAGCGTTTCAGTCCGGTGCCGGAAGAGTTCGATGACTACATCGCCAAACCCAAGGCCAATGGCTATCGTTCGCTGCATACGGTGGTGCGTGACGCGCAAGGCCAGCCCATCGAAATCCAGATCCGGACCCAGCAGATGCACGACCATGCCGAGCATGGCGTATCCGCGCACTGGTTGTACAAGGAGTCGGGCATCAAGGGCTACGCGGGCGTCGCCGCCACGGGGCACTACGAAGCCAAGATCGCGGTGCTGCGCCAGTTGCTCGACTGGGAGCGCGAATTGTCCGGTGACCGGGCTCAGGGCCTGTTCGAGGATCGCATTTATGTGCTCACGCCAAACGCTGCGATCGTCGAGCTGCCCGAGGCCGCGACACCGCTGGATTTCGCCTACAGCGTGCACACCGACCTGGGGCACCGATGCCGCGGCGCGCGGGTCGATGGCGCCATGGTCACCCTCAATACGCCACTGCGCAATGGCCAGACAGTGGAGATCACCACCGCCAAGGAGGGCGGACCGTCGCGCGACTGGCTGAGCCCGGAGCAGGGTTACCTGGCCAGCCACCGCGCACGCTCCAAGGTGCGTGCCTGGTTCAACGCGCAGGCGGCGGACGAAACCATTGCGCGTGGTCGCGAGGCGGTTGAGAAGCAGTTGCAGCGTGAGGGCAGGACCTCGGTCAATCACGATGCCCTGGCCGGGCGACTGGGTTTCGGCGATGCCGAGCATCTGTTCCAGGCGGTGGGCAAGGACGAGTTTTCGCTGCGCAACATCGAGCAGGCGCTCCGGCCGGTGGAGCCGGCTGCGCCGGTACAGGATGCGCCTTTGATCAAGGCCCCCACCGCGCCTGCCAAATCGGCCGGTGGCGGTGTGCTGGTGGTGGGCATCGATTCACTGTTGACACAGTTGGCGCGTTGCTGCAAGCCGGCGCCACCTGATCTGATCAGCGGCTTTGTTACCCGTGGCAAAGGCGTCAGTGTGCACCGCGCCGATTGTTCCAATCTGCGCGAACTGAGGTCGCGCAATGGGGAGCGGGTAATCGAGGTCGAATGGGGCGTAGCCCGAGGCGAGCGCGCGCCGGTCTATCCGGTGGACGTGGCAGTGCAGGCTGGCGACCGGCACGGCTTGCTGCGCGATATTTCCGAGCTGTTTCTCAAAGAGAAGATGAATGTCATCGGCGTGCAGACCCAGACGTTGCGCAACCAGGCCTGGATGGTGTTCACCGTGGAAGTCACCGACGCCGAGCGGCTGCAGCAGGTGATCCGCCTGGTGTCGTCGCTCGAAGGCGTGCGCGCGGCACGCCGGCGCTGAACGCGCGCGCCTCAGTCGACCAGCGCGTCGGCGCGTTGTCCTGCGCGCTCGATGTGGATTGGCAGCACGCGTCCGTACAACTGGCGTGTGCGCTCGGGGCTTCCGACCATGCCGGGCTCCTCCGCAAAACTGAAGATCGCCACATAACGTGGTGTGGCTCCTGCGAGGGCCGTCACCCGGTGCAGTGCGTGGCGGCCCTTGAAAATTTGCAGATCACCCGGCTCGAGCCGCAGTGTGCGGATCAATGCCGGGTCGCCGTCAAGCACTGCCTCGACGCCGGCATAGTTCTCGTCGGTGCTGCTGCGAAGAAACGGGCTGTATTCGAAATCGCCGCCTGACTCCGCATTCTGGATCGCCAAGGTCACGGTGTAGTTGTTGGTGTCGAAGTGCCACGGAAAGCCGTTGCCCTGTTCCGCTAGGTTGACGATCACGTCCGCCAGCGGATCAGCATAGCGGTAAAAGTGCTGCTCGCCGAGTGCATCGCGAACGAAGGGCGCAAACGCCGGCCATTCGTAGATGCTGCGCAGCAGACTGTCGGGCCCGAAATGGTCAGCCGGAACGAATGCATTGGAGCGGTCATAAAACCGGCGCAGCGGGTGATGTGCCGGCAAATCGGGCCGGTCCTGGGTGAAATAGGCGTTGGTGCGGTTGAAATTGCGATGGCCATGCACCGCGACACGGTCGCATTCGTGTACCAGGGAGTTTATGGCCGAGGGGCTGACGAAGCCCTTGAGAACCGCACACCCATCGCGTTGCAATGCCTTTCGGGTATCGGCTATGAGAGCGTCTCGCGCCGCGCCAAAGTCGGCCACAGGGTAACGTTCCAGATCCAGGATTTCGCGGACATCGGCGGTCATGGAGTGTCTTTCAGATTGACTGCCAAGGACATCGGCGCCGGGTGACGCACTAATGTGGTGCAGTGCATTTAAGGATACCCGACCCCGGGATCGAGGGCGGGCCGCGGCGGAACCTGCTTGGACCATGCCGCTCAGCTGCAGGATACAACTCAGGCCAGGCGCGTGTTTACCGGCATATAGGCGGTGGCAGCGGGCCGTCCGTCCACATACAGGGCGGTGCTGGCCTCGGGCGATTCCGCAATCAGCTTGCCGCGCCGGAACACCTTCAGACGGGTCGCGCGCAAGCGAATCGCCTCGATCGGATCACGCGCCTGCAACAACACGAAGTCAGCGTGGCAGCCAGGCTCCAGGCCGTATCCGTCGAGTTGCATGATCTTTGCCGGGTTGCGTGTCACGGCATCAAAGCACTGGTGCATCGCAGCCTGGCTGGTCATCTGGGCCACGTGCAGGGCCATGCTGGCCACTTCCAGCATGTCGCCGCTGCCCAGCGAATACCAGGGGTCCATCACGCAATCCTGTCCGAAGGCCACGGTCAGGCCATGCGCCAGCAACTCAGGCACACGCGTCATGCCGCGGCGTTTGGGGTAGCTGTCGTGACGACCTTGCAGCACGATGTTGGCCAGCGGGTTGGGAATGGCGTGC
>JBKJRR010000179.1:0-8547 GCA_046594635.1 Burkholderiaceae bacterium | reverse complement strand
ACAGGTCAGCCATGAGCCCCATGGGGTGAGACCCCCGGCGCAGTTGTTATAGGTTCCGCCGAGCGAGCCGAAGTCTTTCACCAGGCGACCCCGCTGGTCAATCACCAGGGTCGTCGTCCCGCCTGGGTTGCTCGCTTCCCACTTCAGTGCGTCAGGAATATCGACACCCCTCGAGTTACCGAACTTGTTTTCACCGGTCCTGAGCTCGTGGTTGCGTACCAAAATGGTGGTTGCGCCGGGGCCGTTGAACGCGGCCATGCCGTCGTGATCGCCCGGGACCAATTTGCCGTCGGTCATGGTTTGGCCCGTGACCGACACCACGCGGTAGGAGAAACCCTTGGGCAGCGCAAGAATGGGGGCATTGGTCCAGTCAAGTACCGTGCCGTCGGGCTGCGTGATGATCAATTCGGCGGCGTTCAGTGCGAGCTGCGGTGCAAGCGGGCCGAATCCGGGACCGAAAGACGGGGCGCCCGTTGCGGCACGGCTGTACAGAAGCGCCAACGGGGCGACAGCGGAAGCAGCGGCGCTCGTCCCCAGGAGCCTCATCAAATTGCGACGTGAAACAGTCATTTTGGTTTCCTCAGTGTTGTTGCGTGATCAGGGTGTCAGGCATATGCGCCCGCATGGCCCAAAGTGTTTGGCACTCCTTGGGTCAGCACAATTTAGCAAGCCAATGTGACAACCTTGTTGCTTCGATGCCCATTTGAGGCATCCGAATGGACATGGGTGGTCAAGGCTGCTGAGCGCAAATGCACGAAGGCACGCGCCACGGCGACGTGAAGATCCGCAGTACGTGCCGCAAGGCCGACCTCCAGCCGTTGGAACTATGCGACACCCAGGCGCCAACTGCGGTCGCGACAAGCTCTTCGCGTTCAGTTGCAGGCGTAGGGGGTTCTGCCGCTCGTGCGGGGCGGGGCGCATGTCGCAGACCGCGGCACACCTGGTTGACCCATGCCATTCCCCATGATTTGGTGCGCCAGTGGGTGCTGTCATTGCCCCTATTGCTGCGACTGATGCTGGCACAACAGTTGCTGGTAACGCCCCTGCTGCAGGTCGTGCATCGCGTATCCTTCAAGCCATGAACAACGTACGCGAGATGCAATACACCACCCTCGGTCGCACCGGCCTCAAGGTCAGTGTGGCCGGGCTCGGCTGCGGCGGATTTAGTCGGTTGGGCCAGGGCCATGGCGGCAGTGTGGCCCAATCCATCGATGTGGTACGTGCGGCGCTCGATGCGGGTGTGAACTTCCTGGATACGGCAGAGAACTATGGAACCGAAGATATTGTCGGGCAGGCGGTCAAGCCGAGCGAGCGCGCTCAGGTTGTCATCTCCACCAAGACGCAGATCGTGCAGGGCAGTCAGCGGCGTTCACCAGAGCAGGTGGTGGCCAGTCTGCATGCCTCGCTCAAGCGGTTGCGCACGGAGCGTGTCGAGGTTTTTCATCTGCATGCCGTGGCACCGCAGCATGTGGACTATGCCATCGAGGTGATTGCGCCGGCCTTGCTCAAGGAACGCGATGCAGGGCGCATCGCACATCTGGGCATCACCGAGACGGCGCCCAACGATCACGTGCATGCATCCTTGGCCAAGGCGATCCCCAGTGATTTGTTCGACGTGGTGATGGTGGCTTTCCATTTGCTGCACCAGAGCGCGCGCGACAGCGTGTTCCCGTTGACGCGGGCCAGCGGCGTGGCGACCCTGCTGATGTTCGCGGTTCGGCTGATATTCAGTCAGCCTGGTCGGTTGCAATCGACGCTGGCTGAATTGGTGCAGCGCGGGCAGCTTCCCGCGGCATGGGTCGATGAGGAGGCGCCGCTGGCCTTTCTCACAGGGCAAGTGGGTCCGATGGGCATCATCGATGCCGCATACCGTTATGCGCGCCATGAACCCGGAGTGGATGTCGTGTTGTTCGGTACCGGCAACATCACGCATCTGCACACCAATATCCAGTCGATCCTCGCCGACCCCCTTCCTGCGGCCGCGCGCTCACGGGTGCAGGAGCGTTTCGGTCACCTGGTGGGTGTGGGACTGGACGCGCCGAACAATACGGCCCGGCCGTGAAAGCCGCGCCCCAGGCCCGGTTATTTCGCTGGCCGGTGCAAGGCGCAGAGCTTGTTGCCGTCAGGGTCCCGCACGTACGCGAGATAGAGTTTTCCTGCGGGGCCTTCGCGCAAGCCCGGAGGGTCTTCGCAGCTCGTTCCGCCGTTGGCGAGCGCAGCAGCATGGAATGCATCACCTTGCTCGGCTGACGCCACCGTGAAGCCGATCGTGCTGCCATTGCCATGGCTTGCAGGCTCGCCATTGATGGGCAAGGTGATCTCAAAGGTGCCGGTCGGGCTGCGGTAGAAATAGCGGCTCTTGTGCGCCACGCCCGGCGCGATGCCCAGCGTGCCGAGCAGCGCGTCGTAGAACCTGCGGGAGACTTCCAGATCGCTCACACCGAGCATGACGTGACTGAACATGTTGGGCTTCCTTCTTTGCAATATTGTGGATGGCCGTTGGTGGATTGGGTGGTACGGCGGCGACATGTTAATGGACGATATTCATGGCCATACGGCGAAGGGTCTTCGGCTGGGCTTGCCTGTGTAGAACTTTCAGGCGCCAGGCGCGTCGAAGACCGGGTGCGTTGCACAGCGCAGCGTCTTCAGGAGTTTTGTGATGCGTTTGTCGTCTTTGGCGTTCTTGATCACCAGCATGTTGCTGGTGACGGCGTGCACCAGTCTTGCGCCGATGACCCCACTGCCAGGTGCCAGCAAGGAGCAGGTGGTCGCGCGCCTGGGCCAACCCGATGCACAGCGACAACTGGATGGCGGCATCACCCGGCTGGAATACCCCACGGGTCCTTACGGTTTGCACACCTGGTTCGTGGACCTGGACGCCGCCGGAAAGGTGGTTCAGTCCGAGCAGGTGTTGACCGAGCGCAACTTCAACCAGATCCTGCCGGACATGGACCAGGCCGAAGTCCGCCAGCGGCTGGGTCGACCGAATGGGGTTTCTACCTTGGCGCGCTCCCGTGGCGAGGTCTGGAACTACCGTTTCGAGGGACCGTTCTGTCAGTGGTTTCAGGTCGAGATGTCTGCCGAGAAGAAGGTGCGCTCTGCGGGATATGGGCTGCGGCCGGAATGTGAGCGTCGCGAGCGGTTTATTTTTCCGTGACGACATGGACCTTTTTCCACAACTCCCTCCATTGGCCGCCAGCGTGATCGACCAGCACACACCTCGCAGCCAGCCCGAAGTCGCGGCGACGGGTGACGCGCAAGCCTGAGAGCGCCCCCAACCCTGGCTTCGCCAGGCCCCCCAAGGGGGTGCGAGGAAACTTGGGAGCGGCCCGGCGTTTCCTCGTTGCCCCCAACCCTGGCTTCGCCAGGCCCCCCAAGGGGGTGCGAGGAAACTTGGGAGCGGCCCGGCGTTTCCTCATGACGCCGGCGCCCCAAGCTCGACAGGCTCCAGGCCGTGCCCGTAGACTTGCCTTTTTGTGCCGCACCGGGCGGCGCCTTTGACGGGCCCATCACCATGACCACCAAGACTTTCACGGGCGGACGCATCCGCAGGGCCGACTACGAACCCTCGACGCGCCAACTCGACCTGAGTTGGGACAATGGCCAGGTGCTGGCCTACAAGCAGGTTCCCGACGAGGTGTTCCGGCGCCTGTGCAGTGCGCCGAATCCGGCGACTTATTGGGAAGACCGGATTGCGGAGGAGTACCCGAAAGCGCGGCCGACGGTCGGTGGCAAGAGCACGAATGGCGCCAAGGGGTTCGATGACCTGTTCGATGCTGGCGATGGCGGCAGAGTGTGAGAGGCAATCGATTGAGCCCGCGACGGGGTGCCCAATCGATTGCCACTTACGCTCTCGGCCACTGAGCGCCAGCGCAACTGGCTTTTCGAGCCTGACTGTCTATGAAAGCTGTGCCGGGCCTCAGTGGCGCCGCCGGTCCAGCTGGGCCTCTTCGTCATAACGCGCCTATTCGCTGAACATGGCCTTGAAGGATGCGCACATGGATCTGCACGTCGATCCGCCGACCGTCCAGACCGTAGTAGACGGTCTGGTTGGAAAAATGGGTCTGACCTTCCCACGAGGCCACGAGGCCACGAGGTCCGGGAGCATCTGTCCAAACATGTCGTCGCGAAAGACTTCGGGCAGGAGCGCCCCCAACTCATCCTGGCTGCACATTGCTTCATGTGCCCGGTGTCCTGGGCCAGGTGCGCTGCCAGGTCCGTCACACCTTGCGTACCCCATTGGCCGAACAGGATCCTGAGCGCGCTGTAGTCTTCCAGCCAAAGGGAAATCGGTGCAGATTCGAACATCTGCGCATCGTCAGATTCAGGTGTCCGAAAATTGATCGGTTTTTCCCTTTGACAGATTGTCCTGCAAGCGGGAATCGTCGAATCGGTTCGGTTACCCATCAGCGACTGTCGCCGTTTCCCTGTACCGCCATTGCATAGACCTTGATGCGCCGGCAGGCCTCGGCCAATCTTTCGTCGTCGACCACCAGGCCCATGCGCAGGAAGCCGTCGGCCGATGGCCCGAACGCCTTCGCATCGAGCACCGACACACCGGCCTGGCGAAACAACGCCCAGGCGAATTCGGATGACGTGAGGCCGGTGGCGCGTACATCGAGCAACACAAACATGCCCGATTCCGGCACCGGACAGCGCAGGCCGGGTACGTCGGACAGCAGACCACATACCAGGTCCCGCCGGCGACGGTAGGTGGTGCGGATCGCGTCGGTCACCGCGTCGTAGTCGTCCAGCGCCTGGCAGGCTGCATCCTGCACGAAACCGGGTGCGCCGTAGGTCATGCACAACAACAGATTGCCCATGTGACGCGCCAGTTCGGCGGGCGCCACAGCCCAGCCGAGACGGAATCCTGCCATCGCGTGCGACTTGGACAGGCTGCTCACCGTGACGGTGCGCAGCGCCATGCCGCCCAGCCCGGCGATGCTGACGTGTTCTGCGTCGAAAACCAGGGAGCCATAAACCTCGTCCGACACCACCCACAGGTCGTGTGCGATTGCCAGACTGGCAACAGCCTGCAGTTCATCGCGGTGCATGGTGACGCCGGTGGGATTGCAGGGCGTGGCCAGGAAGATGGCACGTGTGCGTGGCGTGACCGCCGCGCATAAAGCGTCCAGGTCGAGCCGAAATGCGGTATCGGAACGCACCGGCACCGGTACCAGCGTGGCGCCGCTGGCGCGCACCGTGGCCTCGTAGGTCAGGTACAGCGGCTCGGGTACCAGCACTTCGTCGCCGCGCTCGCACAGGCACAGGCTGGCGACGAACAAGGCGTTCTGTGCACCACTGGTGACGACCACTTGGGACATGTCGACGTTTTGGCCGCTGCTTGCCTGGTGCCGGCGTGCGATGCGTTCGCGCAAGGCGGGACGGCCGATGATCGTGGTGTAGTGCGTGTCGCCCGCGCGCAGGGCCGCGGCTGCACGTTCGGTGACCGCCTCAGGCGCGGCGAATTCCGGGTCACCTACGCTGAGCACGATCACGTCCTCGCCGCGCGCCGCTGCAGCGGATGCCTCGGCATGGATCTTCCAGGCGTCGACCCGGCTGCCGCCAATACGGGAAACGAGGGACGACAACTTCGGCAGGGTTTGTGGCATGGGGCAGGTGACGTTCAAGTGACCGGTTTCGGTCCCCGGAGGATGGATGCTGCCGGCATTGTGCCCTGCGCAGCTTTCCCAAATCGTCGGGCTCACGTTTTGCCATAGCGGCCCGGCTGACGCGGGCAAGAGATCAACGCAGCCGTGCGAGCATCCGCAGTGGATTGAACCCGGTGATCAGCGCAGTGGCCAGCAGGATCAGCAGGCTGCCGGGCAGCATGCCGGCGGTGACCGGTTCGCCGAGGAACAAGCCGCCCCAGGTTACGCCGAACAGCGGGATCATGAACGCCGATGAAGTCGCAGCACTGGCGGGAATCTCGCGCATCAGCCGCATGCTGAACCAGTACATGAATCCCGAGGTGACCAGCCCGAGCATGGCGACCGACAGCCAGGCTCCGGTGCTCGGCTGCATCTGCGGCACCGACACGCCAATCGGGATCGCGAGCATCAGTGACGCAGCGATGTGGATCACCGCGGATGCGGCCAGCGGGTGGTGCTGTGTCGTGGCGCGTTTCATGAAAATGGCGCCCACACCATAACAGGCGGCCGCCCCGGTGCAGGCCAGCGCTGCCAGCACGACCCGCAGATCCGCATCGACCGGACCGAGTTGCACCAACAGGGTAACACCGGCAAATCCCAGTGCGCAGCCCAGCAGCCGGCGGCGCGACAGGGCCTCGTCACCGACCACGGCGGCCGCAATGACGCCGAACAGCGGCGCGGTTGCATTGAGAACCGCCGAATACCCGGCCGGCAAGGTCAACGCGGCCCAGCTGAACAACACGAACGGCGCCACGACCGTCACCAGTGCCAGTGCCGCAAGTGACTTCCAGGTGACTCTGTCAGGCCAACGTTGGCGCAACAACACCATCAGCAGCGCCAGTACCAGTGAGGCCAGCACGCAGCGTATTCCTGCGACTGCCATCGGTCCGAATGCGGGGCTGGCGATGCGCAGTAAGGGGAATGACGCACCCCACAGGGCGGACATTCCGATGAGTTGAATGAAGTGGCGGGTTTTCACGGGTGTGCAGCGGCTGTGGTGGACGCGATACCTTGGCAGGCCATTGTCACGCAGCCAGCGGCGGGTTTTGTCGTTGTCGCCAATGCCGGGATCGGAGCGCGCGCGGGTCGACCAAATTTTCAAGTGCCGCCTTGGCCTAGAGCGCCCTGTCTAGGGAAAACCCTGAAATTGGGGTGCAGCCCCTAGGCCTTGTCGACACACTAGCGCCATTCCTGATTCGAACAGATCCGCGAATCGCGGTTCGACGATCGGGACAGCCCCATCAATCCAAAGGAGTCCCGCATGTCCCAGAAAAACCTTTCCAGCGTTGCCACCGACGTTATTGCCACCTACGGTATCACCGCGACCAACGTCATCAACACCTATCGATTCGGCGGTGAGCGCATCGCCGGCTTCGTTGACCAGCGCTTTGCTGCGGCCGTCAACCGCGGTGCGGCAGCGCTGCGCAAGGACCTGCGCTCGAATCTGATCGGCTCACAGCAACGTGTCACCGGTTACTACGTCAAGGGCGTGCACTTCGGCACCGATCGGGCACAGAGCGTCGTGGGCGTGGCTGTCGATCTGGCCACCAAGGGCGTGAGCCTGGTGGCCGCGAACGCCAGTCGTATTGACCGCGCAGCCAACCTGAACGCGCTGGCCACGTTGAACCGTGTTGCGAAGCCGGCCGCCGACCTGGTGATCAAGGTCGCAGAGCGCATTGAGGACGGCAGCAGCGAACTGGTCAAGCGCGTCTCCGGCAAGCCGATGCCGGCCAAGGCCCTGGCATCGCGCAAATTGAAGGCCGCCACGGTCAAAGCCACGGCGACGCGCAAGCGCCTCACCAAGGCAGCCACCCGCAAGGCCAGCACGTTCGTCGCCGAAACCGCCACGGAGACCTCCAATACCGCGCGTCGTGTTGCACGCAAGACCCGGGCTGCTGGAAAGCAAATGATCTCGGCTGTCGCCAGCACCGCGACCGAGACCTCAAACGCCGCGCGTCGCGTGGCACGCAAGGCCAAGGCGACTGCCAAGGCCGCCTGAGCGGCTAGCTCGGCGCGCCGCCATAGCGTCTTGGCGTAGACGTCAGCGACCCTGAAAGACGGCGGCGCGCTTTTCCTTGAACGCCAATTGGGCTTCTTTGGCGTCTTCGGTCTTGCCGATCAACGCCGTCATATCCTGCTCGTAGCGGTATCCGTCGCGCAGGCTCATGTCTTCGATCACGTTGAGTGTGTGTTTTCCGAGTCGCGTCGATACCGGGCTCTTCGCCGCGATCGTTGTTGCCAGCGCCATGGCGGCGGGCAGGAGTTCCGCGGGCGCCGTACAGGCTTCGACTATGCCGAGCCGATAGAGTTCGGGACCTGGTACGCGCATTCCCGTCAACATCATGCGACGAAGTCGGGAGTGGCTGAACAGACGCATCGCATGTCGGCACCCTCCCAGCAGGCCGACATCGACCTCGGGCAAGCCGAGGGAGGCTGTTTCCGAACACAGCAAGATGTCGGCGGAAGCCGCAATTGCGAGCCCGGAGCCCAGCGCTGCGCCGTTGATGGCACAGATGACAGGCTTGGCACATTCGCGAACCGCGTGAAAACATTCGCGTGTGCGCCGTGCGTGGGCAACCAGGTCTCCCACGTGCTTGATGTTTTCTGCCCGCCCCTTCAGATCTGCGCCAGCGCAAAAGACCTTGCCCGCTCCCGTCAGAACGACAACCCGTATGTCATCCATTTCGGAGATCTGGTCCAGTGCGGTTGTCAGTTCGTCATTGAGCACACGTGTCAACGCATTCACGGGCGGGCTGTTGAGGGTCAGCACGGCGACATGTGCGTGCACCGCGACATCGAGTTCCTTGAAATGCTGCATGGTGTGGCGTGGTGTGTGTGGCTGCAGGATGGGCCAGGTCGTGCGGCGGATTATTCGAGTTTGATGTTGCCTTTTCGG
>JBKJRR010000023.1:0-3585 GCA_046594635.1 Burkholderiaceae bacterium | reverse complement strand
TCCTCGCACCCCCTTGGGGGGCCTGGCGAAGCCAGGGTTGGGGGCAATAATCAACCGCCGCGGCGTTGCACCGCCTCATTCGTAACGCAAGGCCTGAATCGGCAACAGCCGTGACGCCCGACGCGCTGGATAAAACCCGAAGAACACACCCACGAAGCCCGAGAACCCTGCCGCCAGCAAGATGCTGCCCCAGGTCATGCTGACCTGCCAGCCGGCAAACTGGCCAATCGCCCAGGTGGCCGCTGCGCCCAGCACCACACCGATGGCACCACCAATCAAGCTCAATGTCACCGCCTCGATCAGAAACTGCGCCAGGATGTCACGCCCGCGTGCACCCACGGCCATGCGCAGCCCGATCTCGCGTGTACGTTCGGTCACGCTCACCAGCATGATGTTCATGATGCCGATGCCACCGATGATCAGACTGATACCCGCCACCGCGGCCAGCAGCAGTGTCATTACCTGACCCGACGCCTGCTCGGCCTGCAGGATCTCGGTCAGGTTGCGGATCGTGAAGCTGTCATCGGCGCCTGGCTGGATCTTGAAGCGCTGGCGCAGCAGATCCTTGATGTTGTCTTCGGCGGCCTTCATGCTCTGGCCGTCCTTGACCTTCACGGTGATCGAACCGATACGCCGGGCTTTGCCGCCACTGCCGCCCTGGATGCGATTGCGGTAGGTGCCGATGGGCACCATCAACACATCGTCCTGGTCCTGTCCATTGGCGTTTTGCCCCTTTTTGGCCAGCACGCCGACGATGGTCACCGGCACCTTCTTGACACGAATCACCTGCTCCAGCGGATCGGCCTCGCCGAACAATTCGCGCGCGACGGTCTGGCCGATGATCGCGACCTTGGCAGACCCGGCCATCTCGGCCGCCTCAAATCCGCGCCCGGATTCCAGTACCCAGTCACGCGCTTCCAGGTAGTCGTTGCTGGTCCCGAATACGCTGGTACTCCAGTTGGCATTGCCTGAAACCAATTGCGCGCCCGTACGCGACACCGGCGCCGAAACCTGCACTTCCGGCACCTCCAGCGCGATGGCCAGAGCATCGTCTTCGGTCAAGGCCTGGCCGCTTTGCGCGCCCAGGCGTGCACCACCTTGGGTGATGGTGCCGGGAAATACCAGCATCAGATTGGTACCCAGTCCCTTCATCTGTTCCTTGACGCGGTTCGTCGCGCCCTGGCCCACTGCGATCATCGAGATCACGGCGGCCACGCCAATGATGATTCCCAGCATCGTAAGAATGCTGCGCAAGGTGTTGGCGGCAAGCGCGCGCAGCGCGCTGCGCAAGGCGGACAAGGTGTTCATGGCGTGGCGCCGGCGTGAGCTGACGGTGTCAGCAAGCCAGTCTCATCGGGAATCCTGCGCTCCGACGCGGGTGCGGCCTGCGCCCACTGCTCAAAAGTACAAGACGCCTGGTCCTGCAAGATCGCACCATCCCGGAACACGATCTTGCGCCGCGCCCACTGCGCGATGTCGTTCTCGTGGGTCACCAGCACCACGGTCAAACCAGATCGGTTCAGGTGGGTCAGCAGACGCATGATGTCCTCGCTGGTCTGCGTATCGAGCGCGCCGGTGGGCTCGTCAGCCAGAATCAGACTGGGCTGGTTCACCAGCGCCCGGGCGATCGCCACCCGTTGCTGCTGGCCGCCGGAAAGCTCGGACGGCGTGTGCATCTGGCGCTCTCCCAGTGCCACCTGCTCCAACGCCGCCATGGCGCGGCTGCGTCGGGCTGCGCCGGGCACGCCGGCGTACACCATCGGCAACTCGACATTCTCCAGCGCGCTGGTACGCGGCAAAAGATTGAACTGCTGAAACACGAAACCGATACGCCGGTTACGGATCGATGCCAGTTGGTCGGAAGTCATGGATTCGACCGACTCGGCGCCCAGGCGATACGAACCGCTGGTGGGTAGGTCCAGACAACCCAGGATATTCATCAGCGTCGATTTTCCGGAGCCCGAGGCACCCATGATCGCGACAAAGTCCCCCTGCACGATGTTCAGGGATACCCCACGCAAGGCATGCACGGTCTGGTCGCCCATGGTGTAGACCTTGGTGAGGTCTTTTGCCTCGATCAGCAACGGCGTTTCGTTGGCAAGTGGAATTGCGGTTTCGGTCACTCCTGCGGTCCTAGAACGGTAGCCGCGGGCCGCTACCGGGACGGGTCCCGTTGGCCGCCGCAGTCTTGATACCGACGATGACCTGCGCACCCTCCTTCAGTTGCCCCGCTGCGGGTGAACCCGCTGCCACCAGCAACTCGGTGCTGCTGCCATCCGATATCCCCAGGCGCACATTGAGGGCCACCGGTACACCGTCTGCCCCCAGCAGATAGATCCGTCCGCGCGTGCTGGTGCGCCCCGCAGCCTCGGCCTGCATGGCTACAAAACGGGGCTTTTGCTCGGGCGTGAGCAAGTCGCCGATGCGCCCGCGCAGTTCGGCCATGATGCGTTCACGACCCTTGGGTCGATCCTGAGCCTCAAGCTCGCGCAGACCCATGAACTTGGGCCGTGCATCGGCAAACAGCGCATCCACCTTGGCCGCCTGGGCGGCATCGAGCCGAAGCTCGGCCACCAGGCGATTGCGGTACTCCTGCAAAGGTCCGCCACCCTGGGCCGGTGCGACGGACGGCGCGGGCACGCCGGGTTGTGCGGCAGCGGTCGATGCCGGTTCCGGGGCCGAAGTGGACGTACGCGCAGCCGGTGCAGCACGGGATGCCGCACCCGCCACCAGTTCGGACGCCGGCGCGGCGGAAGGCCTACCGGCAGCGGCAGCGGCAGGCCCACGCGCCGGCGGATGGGTCTCCGAGCCCACCTTCGCAGACTGCCCTGCGCGCTCTTGGGCGACGCGCGCCTGCATCAATTCATAGGCCGCACGCTGGTCTGGCGTAAGCATGGCGTTGATCTTCTGGCGCATGTCGGCCAAGATCTTCTCGCGTGCCGGCGCCCGTTGCGCCTGCTCCATATCCGCCAGAGCCATCAGTCGCGGGCGCATCTCGCCAGTGATCGCCTCGAGCTTGGCCTGCTGATCGCTGTCGAGTTTCAGTTCACTGACCAGCCGCTCCCGCTGGGCCGCGAAACCGCCGCCGGCAGGCTGCGCATGGGCCGACGACAACCACGACCAGCCACCCGCATCACCCGTCGCGCTGCCCGAGGCTGGCGCTGCGGGTGCCGACGCCCCGGCGGCCACCGGCTCGATGCCGGCAATACGCATGCGCAAGGCCGCGTTGGGCACCTTGAGCACGTTGTCGCGCTGGTCGGTGACGATGCGTACATTGGCCGTCATGCCTGGCAGCAAGCGACCGGCAGTGTTGGAAAAGCCCACCACCGCCACATAGGTCACCACATTGGCGACGACCTGCGCCGCCTTGCGCACCTGTCGTACTTCGCCCTCGAAGCTCTGACCCGGGAACGCATCGACCGTGAACGTTGCCCGCTGGCCGGAGCGGATGCGCCCGACGTCGCTTTCGTCCACGCTGGCATCGACCTGCATGTCCGAGAGGTTCTGGGCAATCACGAACAACTCGGGCGACTGCAGGCTGGCCGCCACGGTCTGCCCTTTTTCAATGGCCCGCTTGATCACGAT
>JBKJRR010000489.1:0-7119 GCA_046594635.1 Burkholderiaceae bacterium | reverse complement strand
ACGATCAAGGTGTTCCAGGGCGAGCGAGAGATCGCTGCCGGCAACAAGATGCTGGGCGAATTCAACCTCGAAGGCATCCCTCCGTCCGCGCGTGGCACGCCGCAGATCGAAGTCTCGTTCGACATCGATGCCAACGGTATCCTGCATGTGGGCGCCAAGGACAAGGGCACTGGCAAGGAAAACAAGATCACGATCAAGGCCAACTCCGGTCTGACCGAGGCCGAGATCCAGCAGATGGTCAAGGACGCCGAACTCAACGCCGCCGACGACAAGAAGAAGCTCGAACTGGTGCAAGCGCGCAACCAGGCCGAAGCCAGCGTGCACAGCGTGAAGAAGAGCCTGACCGAATTCGGTGACAAGCTCGACGCGGCTGAGAAAGACAAGATCGAAGCGGCCATCAAGGACGTCGAAGAGGCCCTCAAGGGCGAGGACAAGTCGGCGATCGACGAGAAAAACACGGCACTGATGACGGCCAGCCAGAAGCTGGGCGAGCACATGTATGCCGACATGCAGGCCAAGCAAGGCGGCGATCAGGCCGGCGGCGGCATGGGCGGCGGCGAAGCGGAAACGGCGTCGGCAGAAAACCCATCGCGCGGCTCCGACGACGACGTGGTGGATGCTGAGGTCAAGGAAGTCAAGAAGGGTTGATGACAGCTGCGCTGTCGCAATACGCGCCGCGCTCGCAGGACTCCCGTCGGGGATTCAGCGGCGCGGCGATCTGCATGGATGGACTGACCTGGCGCAGCGACCAAGCAAGGGCAACCGCGCGCTGACGGCGCGCTGACCGAGAAGCACAATGGCGAAGAGAGACTTTTACGAAGCGCTGGGCGTTCCCAAGAACGCCTCGGACGAAGAGATCAAGAAGGCGTATCGCAAGCACGCGATGAAGCACCACCCGGACCGCAACCAGGGCGACGCATCCAAGGTCGCCGAGGAGAAGTTCAAGGAGTGCAAGGAAGCCTACGAGATGTTGTCCGACCCGCAAAAGCGGGCCGCGTACGACCAGTACGGCCACGCGGGTGTCGATCCGAACATGCGTGGCGGCCCGGGCGCCGATGGCGTCGGCGGCTTCGCGGAGGCTTTTGGCGACATCTTCGGCGATATGTTTGGCCAGCAGCGCGGGCGTGGCGCCGGCGGACGCCAGGTGTTCCGCGGTGGCGACCTGAGTTATGCCATGGAAATTACGCTGGAGGAAGCGGCGCGGGGCAAGGACGCCCAGATTCGCATTCCGAGCTGGGAGGCGTGCGATACCTGTCACGGCTCGGGCGCCAAACCCGGCACGCAGGTCAAGTCCTGCGCCACTTGCGCTGGCGCAGGCACGGTGCAGATGCGCCAGGGTTTCTTCAGTGTGCAGCAGACTTGCCCGACCTGCCGCGGTGCGGGCAAGGTGATTCCCGAGCCGTGTACCGCCTGCCAGGGCCAGGGCCGCATCAAGAAGCAAAAAACCCTGGAGGTCAAGATTCCTGCCGGCATCGACGGCGGCATGCGCATCCGCAGCACCGGTAACGGCGAACCCGGCACCAATGGAGGGCCGGCGGGCGACCTGTATATCGAGATCCGGCTGAAGAAACATGACATCTTCGAACGCGACGGCGACGACCTGCATTGCACGGTTCCGATCAGCATCATCACAGCATCACTCGGTGGTGAGATCGATGTACCGACGCTGGCCGGCAAGGCCGTGATCGACATACCGGAAGGCACGCAGACCGCCAAGCAGTTCCGACTGCGTGGCAAGGGCGTCAAGGGCGTGCGCGCCAGCTATCCCGGCGACCTGTATTGCCATATCCTGGTCGAGACCCCGGTCAAACTCAACGAAGGCCAGCGCAAACTGATGCGTGAACTCGAGGAGTCGTTCCTCAAAGGTGCAGGCAAACATTCGCCCAGCACCGACAGCTGGACGGATCGCTTGAAAAACTTCTTTACTTGACCAGAATCAAGCCCCGCACAGGGGCTTGTAGTCCAATGAAAGCTGCAGGATCGCGAAGGCGCCTGCAGCTTTTTTTCGTGAGTGCAGTCCGCCAACTCACGATGACCAGCGGCGGGTTCGGAGGCAACATGTCGGTCACCATCACTTTCCTGGGCGGGGCGGATACCGTCACCGGTTCGAAATACCTGATCAGCCACGACAAGCATCGCTTGCTGATCGACTGCGGCCTGTTCCAGGGTGTCAAGCAGTTGCGCCTGCGCAACCGCGCGCCGTTGCCGGTGGAACCCAACCAGATCGACGCCCTGGTCCTGACCCACGCCCATCTCGACCACAGTGGCTACCTTCCCCTGCTGGTCAAGGATGGGTTCACCGGCAAGGCCTACGCGACGCCGGGCACACGCGACCTGTGCAAGATCCTGTTGCCCGACAGCGGCCATATTCAGGAGGAAGACGCGGCATTTGCCAACCGCCATGGGTTTTCCAAGCATGCTCCTGCGCTGCCGCTTTATACCCGCAACGATGCGCTTGCCTGCCTCAAGCAGATCAAGGCCAGTGCCTTCGGCAAACGCTTCAGTCCCATAACGGGTTGGCAGGTCAGCTTTCAGGAGGCTGGCCATATTCTGGGGGCATCGAGCGTGCTGGTCGAAGTGGCCGGTCGACGCATCCTGTTCTCCGGCGACCTGGGCCGCTCCGATGACCTGATCATGAACCCGCCAGCCCATGCGCCGCAGGCCGACACAGTGCTGATCGAGTCGACCTACGGTGACCGCGAACACCCGAAAGACGACGTGCTGGCCGAGTTGGCACCCTTGCTGCGCAAGGTGGTCGCGCGCGGTGGCGTGGCCGTGGTGCCAGTATTCGCCGTGGGGCGGGCCCAGGCATTGCTGCATGCAATTTCGCTGCTCAAGGCCCGGCGCGAGATCCCGCGGTCGGTACCCGTGTTTCTGGACAGTCCGATGGCCGTGCACTCTACCCATTTATTCGAACAACATCCGGGTGAACATCGACTGAGCGAAAAGGAGTCGCTCGCCCTCACCCGCAGCGCGACCATGGTCAGCAGTACCGACGAGTCCAAGGCACTGACGCACCGGCGCGGGCCGATGATCATCCTGTCGGCCAGTGGTATGGCCACCGGCGGGCGGGTTCTCCATCACATGGCGCATTACCTTGGCGACCATCGCAACATGGTGATCCTCACCGGATTCCAGGCACCTGGAACCCGCGGTGCCTCGCTGGCCGATGGCGCCCCCACCGTTCGTATCCACGGACGCGAGATCGACGTGAAGGCCGAGGTCGCGCAACTGCAGGGAGCGTCAGCCCATGCGGATGCGCCTCAGTTGATTGCCTGGCTGCGCACCATGCCCGGCGCACCGGGTCAGGTCTACATCGTGCATGGCGAGCGCAGGGCATCGGACGAATTGCGCAAGCGCATCGGGCATGAACTGGGCTGGCGCGCGCTGGTGCCCGAACACGGGTCGACCTGGCCGACCTGACTCTACCGTCGCACTGGCTCAGGTTTTGCGCCGATGTGTTGTGGCGCACCCCGGTCAGAACAGGTTTTGCTGCGACGACAAGGCACAGGGCCGAAACTGTGTCAGGTCGAGCGAGCGGCGCTCACGGTTCAGTCCCAGCCGCGCGCAAGCCTTGGCAAAACGTTGTGACAGCAGCTGAGCCCAGACCCCACTGCCTTTCATGCGGGTGGAAAAATCGGCGTCGTAATCACGCCCGCCGCGCATTTCGCGAACGCGCGCCATGACACGCGCTGCGCGTTGCGGGTAATGCAGTTCCAGCCATTGCTGAAATAGGTCGTTGAGCTCCCAGGGGAGGCGCAACACGGTGTAAAACGCAGTGCTCGCGCCCGCCTCGGCGGCCGCCTCAAGCACCTTTTCCATGTCTTCATTGATGAACGGTATCTGCGGAGCAACACTGACCCCGACCGGAATGCCGGCATCGGCCAAGGCGCGAATCGTGCGCAGCCGCCGATATGGCGCACTCGCCCGCGGTTCAAGCGTGCGCGCCAGTGCCGCGTCCAGTGTGGTGATCGTGACGTACACCGCGGCCAGGTTCTTCCGTGCCATGGCGGCAAGCAGGTCGATGTCACGCTCGACGCCACTGCCCTTGGTGACAATCGCCAACGGGTGATCGCAGCGCGCCAGCAACTCAATGACGGATCGCGTGACGCGCCATTGCCGCTCGGCCGGCTGGTAGGCGTCGGTGACCGAGCCAATGACGATCTGGCTGGGAACGTAGCTGCGTGCCTGCAATTCGCGCGACAGCACCTGCGCCAGATTGGGCTTGGCAAAGATACGGGTTTCGAAGTCCAGCCCCGGCGACAGGTTCAGGTAGCTGTGGGTTGGACGCGCGTAACAGTAGACACATCCGTGCTCGCAGCCACGATATGGATTGAGCCCATGCTCGAAGTAGATATCGGGCGACTGGTTACGGCTGATCGCGCTGCCGGCCGGCTGCGACTGCACCTGTGTCGCAACAACGCTTTGAGGCACCTCCGCTCCCTGGTCCAGGGTGCCCCAACCATCGTCAAAAGCGGCGCGTTGCTGCGACGAGAAGCGGTGCGCCAGGCGATCGGCCGCACCACGCCCCCGGATTGCCTGCACGGGAATGACGACCTCCGTCACGTCTGGCCTCCACCAGCATGTGCAAGGCTACCGCGATAGGCGCAACGGCCTGGCGCGCATATACTGTTCATGTATCCAGTATATGCACGCCAGGCCCGCAGGTCAATCGATTCGGGGGGCCTGCACGGCGCGCAGGGCGCCTTGCCCTCGGTACAGCGTCTGCGGTGGACGCCGGAACAACGTGGGTCAGACGTGCGCGGGCAAGGAGAGACGTTCGCGTGCGGCGTCGTACTCCCGACGCAATTGGGCCACGAAGTCGCCGGCGCTGCGCATCTTGTTCACCGCACCGATACCCTGGCCGCAACCCCAGATGTCTTTCCAGGCCTTCTTCGCGTCACCACCGAAGTTCATCGTGCTGGGGTCACTGACCGGCAGGTTGTGCGGGTCCATTCCGGCAGCGCGAATACTCGGCGCGAGGTAGTTGCCGTGTACACCGGTGAACAGGTTGCTGTAGATGATGTCGTCGGAGTTGCTGTCCACGATGGCCTGTTTGTAGGCGTCGACGGCACGGGCTTCTTCGGTTGCGATGAAGGCCGAGCCGATGTAGGCGAAATCTGCACCCATGGCCTGGGCCGCCAGCACCGCCCCGCCGGTCGCAATGGCGCCCGACAGCGCCACCGGACCGTCGAACCACTGGGGGATTTCCTGGATCAGTGCAAACGGACTCTTGACCCCGGCGTGCCCACCGGCACCTGCGGCCACGGCGATCAGGCCGTCGGCGCCCTTGTCGATGGCCTTGTGCGCAAACTTGTTGTTGATGATGTCGTGCATCACGACGCCGCCATAACTGTGCGCGGCCGCATTGATGTCCTCGCGTGCGCCCAGGCTGGTGATGATGATCGGCACCTTGAACTTCACGCACAGCTCCATGTCGTGCTCGAGCCGGTCGTTGCTCTTGTGCACGATCTGGTTGATCGCAAACGGAGCAGCCGGACGATCCGGATGCGCCTTGTCATGGGCGGCCAAGGTCTCGGTAATCTCGGCCAGCCAGTCTTCGAGCTGGGCTGCCGGCCGCGCATTGAGCGACGGCATGGAACCCACAACACCTGCGATGCATTGGGCCACGACCAACTTGGGATTGCTGATGATGAAAAGCGGCGCGCCAATGATCGGCAGTGGCAGGCGGTTCAGGGGAGAGGGCAGTGTTGACATGAATCAGTCGGATAAAAAGTCAGATCAATAAGCATCGATGTGCATTGCAGTCACACTGTCGAAACCGTCGACGACGGCATCACGCATGCCCGGCACGCGCGTCAGGATATGGTCGCCGTAGAAGCGGGCGGTCGTCACCTTGGCCCGCATGAACGCCGCGTCCGTGCCGGCGGCCTGCTGTTCGAGCGCCACCAGCATGGCCCGCGCCATCTGCCAGCCGGCCATCAGATTACCAGCCAGCATCAGATAGGGCACGCTGCCGGCAAACACCGCATTCGGAGAGCCCTTGGTTTGGTCGGCGACAAAACGCACCACGTCGACAAACGCCGCACGGGCCGCTGCCAGACGCCCGGCCATGGCCGTGGCATCTGCCCCAGCGTTGGCCAGCAGTTCCTTCTCGGTAACCTCGATCTGCGTGGCGATGGCCAGCGCGCTTTGCCCGCCGTCGCGACTGGTCTTGCGTCCCACCAGGTCGTTGGCCTGGATCGCGGTCGTGCCCTCGTAGATCGGCAAGATGCGCGCGTCGCGGTAATACTGCGCGGCGCCGGTTTCCTCGATGAAGCCCATGCCGCCATGAACCTGCACACCCAGGCTGGTGACTTCCAGGCTCATCTCGGTGCTATAGCCCTTGACCAGCGGCACCATATATTCATAGAAGGTCTGGTTCAGCTTGCGCACCTCGGCGTCGGGATGGTGGTGCGCCGCGTCATAAGCGGCAGCCGCCACTGATGCCATGGCGCGGCAGCCTTCGGTCAGCGCGCGCATCGTCATCAGCATGCGCTTGACATCCGGATGGTGGATGATGGGCGCACTGGCCTTGATCGACCCATCCACCGGGCGCGACTGCACACGCTCGCGCGCAAAGGTCACCGCCTTCTGATAGGCCATCTCGGCAATCGCGATGCCCTGGACGCCCACGGCGTAACGGGCCGCATTCATCATGATGAACATGTACTCCAGCCCACGGTTTTCCTGACCCACCAGGTAACCAACCGCGCCGCCGTTGTCGCCATACTGCAGCACCGCCGTTGGCGATGCCTTGATGCCGAGCTTGTGTTCAATGCTGACGCAGTGCACATCGTTGCGCGCGCCGCAACGGCCGTCAGCATTGACCATGAACTTGGGCACCACGAAAAGGCTGATGCCCTTGACGCCTTCGGGCGCCCCGCTCACCCGCGCCAGCACCAGATGGACGATGTTCTCGGCCATGTCGTGCTCGCCGTAGGTGATGTAGATCTTGGTGCCGAAAACCTTGTAGGTACCGCCCGGCTGCGGCTCGGCGCGGCTGCGCACCATCGCCAGATCGGAGCCGGCCTGCGGCTCGGTCAGGTTCATCGTGCCCGTCCAGGCGCCCGAGATCATCTTCGGCAGGTACAGCGCCTGCTGTTCGGGCGAGCCCGC
>JBKJRR010000391.1:0-11977 GCA_046594635.1 Burkholderiaceae bacterium | reverse complement strand
TTGATGGAGGGCGTGGGCCACCTGGCCAACCTCGAAGCGCCGGCCGTCTTCAACGAGGCGGTGATCGATTTCCTGTTGCGTCGTTTCCCGCTGCCGTGAGCGGCCAAGGCTGCGCAGCGTCACCTTGAGGCCCGCCATGCCCGACACCGCCACCGCTCCTTCGATTGCCGGCGATCCACGCACGTTGACGCCGCAGCAACGCGAGTTGCTCGATCTCGCCTCGCGCCTGGGACGCGAGCACTTCGCCGCCCGTGCAGCGCGCTGGGACCGCGAAGCCAGTTTCCCGTTCGAGAACTTCGCCGACCTGCGCCAGGCCGGCCTGCTCGGCATTTGCGTGCCGGTGGCACAAGGCGGACTGGGTGCCGACTTCACGACCTACGTGCTGGTGGCGGCCGAACTCGGGCGCCATTGCGGCTCGACGGCGCTGGCCTACAACATGCATGTCTGCTCGACGATGTGGGCCGGCTTCATCGCCGATGCGCTCGACATGCGCCCCGAGCAACGCAGCGAGCACGAGCGCATCCGCGCCATCCACTTCGAACGCGTGGTGGGGCAGGGCAAGCTCTATTCGCAGCCGTTCTCCGAAGGCAACGCCGCGGCCGCCGGCAAGGCGCCCTGGGGCACGCTGGCCGTGCGTGACGACAGCCCACGCGGCGGCTACCGGGTCCGCGGCAAGAAGATCTTCGCCTCGCTGTCGGGCGCGGCCGACTACTACGGTGTGCTGTGCACGCTGGAGGAGCCCGCCGCGCCGGCCGGCTCGCCGCATGCCGGCACCGTGCGCGATTCGCTCTACCTCGCGGTGCCCGCCGATGCCACCGGCGTCCAGGTGGTCGGCGAGTGGGATCCGCTGGGCATGCGCGGCACGGTCAGCCGCACCCTGCTGCTCGACGACGTCTGGGTGCCGGCCGAAGCGCGCCTGATGCCTGAGGGTCTGTATTTCCAGGCGGCGCAGCGCTATCCGCACATGTTCGCCACGCTGTCGCCGACCTACATGGGCATCGCGCAGGCAGCCTACGACTTCAGCGTGGCTTACCTGCGCGGCGAGGTGCCGGGCACACCGCCGGTCAAGCGCCGCATGTACCCGACCAAGCAGATCGCCGTGGCCGACATGCGCATCAAGCTCGAGCAGACGCGCGCGCTGTTTCTGCAGAATGCGCGCGAGGCGCGGGTCGATCCCGACAAGGACACACGGATGCGCCTGCTGGCAGCGCACTACACGGTGATGGAAAACGCCAACGATATCTGCCGCCTCGCGCTGCGCACCTGCGGCGGCCAGGCGATGCTGAAGTCGCTGCCGCTCGAGCGTATGTACCGCGATTCGCGCTGCGGCTCGCTGATGCTGCCCTGGACCGCTGAGTTGTGCATCGACCGGCTCGGCCGTGACTGCCTTTACGAGTCGGGCGAGCGCGACGAGCCGGACGTGTTGTAGGCGCAGGCAAGCCCACCCCGTTTGTCGAACACGGCGGCTCCATGGCCTTGAATCTTTCGCGCATCGTTGAGCGCCACGCGCAGTTCACGCCGCAACGGGTGGCGATTCATTGTCACGGTCAGGACATCGACTATCGCGGTTTGTGGCAACAGGTCGACACCAGCACCGGCGCCTTGCTGGCGGCCGGTGTGCGCCGCGGCGATCGACTGGCCTGGCTGGGCTTGAACGATCCACGCATGTTGGTGACGTTGTTCGCATTGGCACGCATCGGCGCGATATTGCTGCCGCTGAACTATCGGCTGGCTGCTGCCGAACATCGGCAGATCCTGACGCATGCCGGCGCGCGTTGGCTGATGGCAGATACCCACTATACGGACGCTGCGCAAGCGCTGGCCCGACACGCCGCCTGGGAGTTGTTGCCCACGCCCGCCACGCCGATGCCAATCGCGCAGCAACCCGGCACGTGTGATGCGTCTTTGCTGCACGGTGACGACGATGCACCCGTGCTACTGGTCTATACCTCGGGCACCTCGGGTCAGCCCAAGGGGGCAGTCCATACCCAGGCCGGGCTGTTGTGGAACTGCGTCAATGCCGCGCATGCGCAGGATCTGTCGTCCGACGACCGGGTGTTGACCGTGCTGCCACTGTTCCACGTGGGCGGCCTTTGCATCCAGACCCTGCCTGCCCTGCACGCAGGGGCCACGGTCAGGCTGCACCGGCGCTTTGACGCCAGCGCCTGGATCGCCGATGTGCAGGGCTGGCGACCGCATTTGTCGGTGATGGTGCCAGCGACGATGCGCGCCGTGCTGGACCACCCCGACTGGGGCTCGGCCAACCTGTCTTCGCTGCGAATGGTGGTGGCTGGGTCGTCCGTGGTGCCGCGCGGCCTGATTGACGACTTTCATGCGCGGAACATACCGGTGGGGCAGGTGTACGGCGCCACCGAGACCGGGCCTGTGTCAATTTACTTGCGTCGCGACGATGCGATGCGGGCCCCCGGCGCCGCCGGCCGGGCTGGATTGCATGTGCAGGTGCGACTGGTCGACACACACGGCTGCGACGTGGCGGCGAGTGCAGTCTGCGAGATCTGGATTCGGGCGCCGAATCTGATGCAGGGGTATTGGCAGGAACCGGACCATCCGTCTTTCCAGCAAGGCTGGTTCCACAGCGGTGATCTGGCGCGCCAGGATGCTGACGGCTTTTACTGGGTGGTCGGACGCAGCACCGACTTGATCATCTCCGGTGGCGAAAACATCTATCCGGCCGAGATCGAAAATTTGCTGGCGGCGAGCGTCGATATTGCCGAGGTGGCCGTGATCGGTATGAAGGACCCGACCTGGGGCGAGGTGGCCGTGGCTGTGGTGGTTCCGGTCGCAGGCGCGCAACTGACTGCGCACGATGTGCTGCAACGGCTCGAAGGCCACATCGCGCGGTTCAAGATGCCGCGCCGCATCGTCTTTCGCAGTTCACTGCCCAAGACGGCGTTGGGCAAGGTGCAAAAGCCGCTTTTGCAAGCCACGCTGGACGGTGGTGGTGATGTTATTGCCGACGTGGATCCAACTTCGGGGTGACGTAGACCGTCAGTGGCCGGTTCAATACGCCGGCAGGTGCGACACGCGTCAGGTCAAACGATCGGGGCGGACCGTCGAACCGCCAACCAAAACTCTGTGCCCCTACCACGAACAGGATGGACTCGCCTTCTTTGACGTTGGCCCAGCGGGTGTCGGGGCCAATCTCGATGCGGCGTTCGCTCTCGGTGGCCGGTACCGAACTCCCCAGCAGATAGACCGGGGGCTCACCGCCGAAGGCTGCTGCTGCGCCCGCAAGGCTGCAGGCGGTGAGGGCAATGGCCCATCGCTTCTTGTCGATCATGAAAGACTCCCGAGTACCCGCGCAGGGCGTCCGACCATCGGGCAGCCTGCCGCAGCTTTGCAGCATCTTGCCGCGTACAAGGGCTGGCGAACGGCACCGGCGTGATTGCCCTACTGTCATGTGGGGCTACCCGATGCGCCAGGAGCCCAGGCCACCGGCAGGACTCCGTTGGCGCAGGGCTCAATCAGTAAGTCGGCTGGAATTTGTGGAGCGTCTCGCGCACGTCTTGGGCGACGGCAAATCCATGTCCGAAGCGTTTGGCCAACGCGTCGGCACGCTGCAAGAACCGGTCGATGCCCTGGCCATAGATGAACTGCATGGCCCCACCGGTCCAGGCCGGGAAGCCGATGCCGAAGATCGAGCCGATGTTGGCGTCGTGCACGCTGGTCAGCACGTTCTCATGCAGACAACGCGCGGTCTCCACGGCCTGACGGTATAGCAGTCGGTCCTTGAGGTCCTGCAGGTCCCAGACCACGTCGCGCTGGCCGAACAAGGACGCCAGTTCGGGCCAAAGTGTCTTGCGGGCGCCTTTTTCTGTCGGGTAGTCGTAAAAGCCAGCACCACCTGCGCGACCCGGGCGCTGAAATTCCTTGACCATGCGCTCGACCAGCATCTCGCCGGGGGTGGTTTCATAGGTTTTTCCCTCTGCTGCAAGATCGGCGCGTGTCTGATCCAGCACATGCACACTCAGCGACAACGCTGTCTCGTCCAGCACTGCCAGCGGTCCGACCGGCATGCCGCACTGCAAGGCCGCGTTCTCGATGACCGCTGCCGCAATACCCTCGCTGAGCATGGCCGCACCTTCCATGACGTAGGTGCCGAAAGTCCGGCTGGTGTAAAAGCCGCGCGAGTCGTTGACAACGATCGGGATCTTTCCCAGTGCCTGCACATAGTCGAATGCGCGTGCCACGGTCTCGTCGTCGGTCTGCGTGCCTCGGATGATCTCGACCAGTTTCATCTTGTCGACCGGGCTGAAGAAATGGATGCCGATGAATCTCTCAGGTCGCTTGCTCGCGCTGGCCAGGCCGCTGATCGGCAAGGTGGACGTATTGCTGGCAAAAAAACCACCCGGCGCCAACTTGACTTCGGCCGCACGCGTTACACGGGCCTTGAGTTCGCGTTGCTCGAACACTGCCTCGATGATCAGATCGCAACCCTGCAGATCGTCGTCCGATCCCGTGGGCGTGATGCGGGTCAGCAGTTCCACCTGTTCGTGCGCGCCCATGATTCCCTTGTCAACTCGCGCCTGCGACAGTCTGGCGCTGCAGGCTTTCCCCGCATCGGCCCTGGCCTGGTCGACGTCCTTGAGTACGGTCGGGATACGCCGGCTGGCCTGCACATACGCGATGCCGGCTCCCATCATGCCCGCACCCAGGATGCCCACCTTGGTCGGCTTGCTGCGTGGTACACCATGTGGCCGGGACTGGCCGGACTTGATTGCACCCATGTTGAAAAAGAACGTGTTGATCATGTTCTTCGCCACCGGATCGACGATCAGCCGGGCCAGATAGCGGCTCTCGATGCGCAACGCGGTGTCGTAGTCGACCTGCGCACCTTCGACCATGACCGCCAATGCCGCCTCGGGAGCCGGGTACAGACCGCGCGTGGTCTTGCGCAGCATTGCAGGCGCTACTGACAAAGCCTGGGCGATTTTCGGGTTGCTCGGCAGGCCGCCGGGAATCTTCCAGGTCTTGTCATCCCAGGGTTGCACCGACACCGGATGGGCCTGGATCCAGGTCAGTGCCGCGGCGCGCAAAGCACTGGCATCGGCCACCAGCTCTTGAACCAGGCCGAGATCCAACGCTTGTCGCGGATTGAACAGACGGCTTTCCAGGATGTAGGGCTGGGCTTGCATCAGGCCCAGCAGGCGCGTCATCTTGGTGATACCCGTCGCACCGGGTATCAGCCCCAGCGTGATCTCGGGCAGGCCGAGCTGAATCTTCGGGTCGTCCACGGCGATACGGCAATGGCCGACCAGCGCCACCTCCCAGCCACCACCCAACGCGGCGCCATTGATGCAACTCACCACCGGCTTGCCAAGGGTCTCGATCACGCGGAAGTTCTTCTTGCTCTGTTCGATTTCGCGATACAACCTTGGTGCGTCAGCTGCCGTCAGCCGCATCAGTCCCTTGAGATCAGCGCCAGCAAAAAAAGTCGTCTTGTTGGACGCCAGAATGATGCCGCTGATCGCGTCCTTGTCCCGCATGACCTGCTCAGTGACCGTCGTCAGGTCCCGATGCCAGTCGTCGCACATTGTGTTGACGGCCGATCCCGGCTCGTCAAACGTGATCGTCGCAATGCCGTCGTCAAGGGTGTACTGGATGGTTTTCATCTACTTCATTCGGGTTCATTCAATTGCATTCAATCGGGGTCAGATTCCAATTTCGCGTCTTGGTCTGCGTCCCGGCCAGGGCGCTGACATGGCAAACCCCGCATGTTTTCAGATGCGCTCGACGATGGTGGCGATGCCCATGCCGCCTCCGACACACAGTGTCGCCAGGCCGTAGCGCAGTTTGCGCCGGTGCAACTCGTCGATCAGCGTGTTCAGAATCATGGCACCGGTGGCACCCAACGGATGACCCATGGCAATGGCACCGCCGTTCACGTTGACCTTCTCATGCGGCACGTCCATCTCCTTCATGAAGCGCATGGGCACCGCGGCAAAGGCCTCGTTGACCTCGAACAGGTCGATCTGGTCGATCGTCATACCTGCTTTGGCCAGGGCCTTGCGCGCCGCCGGCATGGGCCCGGTCAGCATGATGGTCGGGTCGGCACCACTGAGTGCGGCCGCGACGATGCGCGCGCGCGGCGTGAACCCGTGCGTCTTGCCCGCCGCTTCGGAGCCGATCAGCACCGCCGCTGCGCCGTCGACAATGCCCGACGAATTGCCAGCGTGGTGCACATGGTGGATGCGCTCGACCTGCGGGTAACGCGAGAGCGCCACCTGATCAAACCCCATGGCGCCCAGGGACTCGAATGCCGGGCGCAGCGAGGCCAGACCCTCAAGCGTGGTGTGCGGCTTGATGAATTCGTCGAAGTCCAGGATGGTCTGATCAAGGAAGTCCTTGACCGGCACCACGGAGCCCGCGAAATAGCCACCCTCGCGCGCTTTGGCCGCGCGTTTCTGGCTCTCGAGCGCAAACGCGTCGACATCTTCGCGCGCAAAGCCTTCGATGGTGGCGATCAGGTCCGCGCCAATGCCTTGTGGCACGAAGGCTGTGGCATTGTTGGTTTCCGGGTCCTGTGCCCAGGCGCCACCGTCCGAACCCAGTGGCACCCGGCTCATGCTCTCGACCCCGCCCGCCACCACCAGGTCTTCCCAGCCTGATCGCACTTTTTGCGCCGCCATGTTGACCGCCTCCAGGCCCGAGGCACAGAAGCGGTTGAGTTGCACACCTGAACAGCGGAAGTCCCATCCTGCCTTGAGCGCCGCTACCTTGGCAATCACCGAGCCCTGTTCGCCCACCGGCGAGACGACGCCCATCACAACATCATCGACCTGTGCGGTGTCGAAATCGTTGCGCCGTTGCAGTTCGGCCAACACGCCGGCCAACAGATTGACAGGCTTGACCTCGTGCAGGCTGCCATCTTTCTTGCCTTTGCCGCGGGGTGTGCGAATCGCGTCATAGACGAATGCTTCAGTGCTCATGGGGTGCTTCTCCTGGATTTCAATGCGGGTTGCGCGCGAGCGGCCACTGCCGGGCGACCAAAATTCAAGTATAGGCATTCGGTATGCGACACCTGTCACAAGGGTGCACGACATCGTGCGCCATCATGGTTCAGACCTGGGTTACCCTTCGTTGCGCCCGAACCGTGGACCCCCCATGATTGAACGAAGCCTGTATGGCCCCGAGCATCTCGCCTTTCGCGACAGCTACCAGCGATTTGCCGACAAGGAGATCGCCCCCCATCACGAAGCCTGGGAGGAGCAGGGCTTCGTGGACCGTGCTGTCTGGCGCAAGGCCGGCGCCAACGGCTTCCTGTGCATGACCATGCCGGAGCAATTGGGTGGCGCCGATGCAGACCGCCTGTATGCCGCAGCGCAGATGGAGGTCAACGCCATCGGCGGCTTCAGCGGCATTGGCTTCGGCCTGCACACCAATATCGTCGCGCCTTACATCGAGCGCTACGGCACGCCCGAACAAAAGCAGGCCTGGTTGCCGCGCATGGCCCTTGGCGAGGTGATCGGTGCCATTGCGATGAGCGAGCCGTCCGCCGGCTCTGACCTGCAAGGCATCAAGACCACGGCCATCGCACAGCCTGACGACAGCTACCTGCTCAATGGCAGCAAGACCTTCATCACCAACGGCTGGCACGCCGACCTGGTGATCGTGGTTGCCAAAACCGACCCGCATGCCGGCGCCAAGGGCATCAGCCTTTTTCTGGTCGAACGCGGCTTGCCCGGTTTCGAGAAGGGCAAACGTCTGAAGAAGCTGGGTCTCAAGGCACAGGACACGTCGGAACTTTACTTCGACAACGTGCGGTTGCCGGCCGACAGCCTGCTGGGTGGTCCGAAGATGGCGGGCCAGGGATTTGTCTGCCTGATGCAGGAATTGCCGTGGGAGCGGCTGCAGATTGCGATTGGTGCCGTCGCCGCAGCCCAGGGTGCGATCCATCAGACGCTGGCCTATGTCAAGGAACGCAAGGTTTTCGGCGCGACCGTGGCGAGCTTTCAGAACACCCGCTTCAAGCTGGCCGAAATGCAGACCGAGGTACAGATCGCGCAGGTTTTCGTTGACAAATGCCTGGAGCTGACCTTGCAGGACAAGCTGGACACCGCCACCGCCAGCATGGCAAAGTACTGGTGCAGCGACCTGCAATGCAAGGTGATGGATGAATGTCTGCAGTTGTTTGGCGGGTACGGCTACATGTGGGAATACCCGATCACACGGGCGTTTGCCGACGCGCGGGTCCAACGCATCTATGGTGGAACCAACGAAATCATGAAAGAAGTGATCACCCGGTCGATGGGCCTGGCGGGCAAATAGGCGAAGAGGAAACAAGCATGGCGTATGAACTGATTTACTGGCCGACGATCCAGGGGCGTGGCGAATTCATCCGGCTGGCACTGGAGGCGGCCGGTGCCGACTACGTCGACGTCGCGCGCGCTCAGGAGGCCTGCGGCGGTGGCATCGCGGCGCTGATGGCTACGCTGGGTGACACCGCGCAGGGGCATCCCCCTTTCGCGCCACCCATCCTGCGCCACGGCAAACAGGTGATCGCGCAGACGGCGGCGATCCTGCTCTACCTCGGGCCGCGGCTGGGTCTGGTGGGCAAGGGCGCGCCGGCGCAGTTGTGGACGCACCAGATCCAGCTGACGATCTCCGATGTGCTGCAGGAAGTGCACGACACCCACCATCCGATATCCTCCTCGCTGTATTACGAGGAACAGAAAATCGAGGCCGATCGCCGCGCCCGGATGTTCTGTGGCGAGCGTTTGATCAAATACCTGGCCTGGTTTGAGTCCGTGTTATCGCGCAACGGACCCAATGCCAGGGCACGCCATCTGCACCTTGTCGGCGCGCAGTTGTCGTACGCTGACCTGTCGCTATTCCAACTGGTCGAGGGCCTGCATTACGCGTTCCCCAAGGCCGCGCAGCGCGTGCTGCGCGCAGCACCCATGGTGCAGCGGCTGCATGGTGAGATCGCAATATTGCCCCGTGTGGCGGCCTACCTGGCCAGCGATCGGCGCATCGCGTTCAATCTGGATGGTCTGTTTCGCCAATACCCTGAACTCGACAGCTGACAGAGCGCCGTCCCGCCACCACGAATCACCAGCTCAACGGGTCGACGGCGTAGAAGTCGCGCAGTTGCGCGAACAGTGCCGGCTGCTCGTCGGCCAGTTGCTGCGACTGTTCGAAGAACACCTCCGAGGCCACCGCGAAGAACTCGCCCGGATTGGTCGCCCCGTAGTCGCTGAGCAGGCCGCCCTGGCCGCAAGCCACGCGTTCTTGCAAGGTCGCGAATGCCGCTCCAAAAACCTGTGCCCAATTGCGGTAGGCGCTGCGCGATCGCAAGGTCGGTGCACCGTTGGCCTGGCCACTTTCCTGGTCGAGCTGGTGCGCGAATTCATGGACCACGACGTTGCGCCCATCGTTGCCGTCAGCACTGTCCACTTGCACGTCCTGCCACGACAACACCACTTGCCCCTGCGACCACGATTCGCCCGACAGCACCTGGCGCAGGTCCTGCATCACGCCGGAGCCGACCGGATGCTGCCGATCCACGACAAACGGGCCGGGATAGACCAGGATCTGGCGCAGGTTGGGGAAGTAGTCGGTCTTGCGGTTGAGCAGCAGCAGGCAGGCCTGAGCGGCGATCGGTATGCGCATGGCATCGGTCAATTGCAGGCCCGCGCATCCGAGCATCGGCTTCTCGGCCAGGAAAACCTGCATGTGGGCCTTGAGCTGCAATTGCAGATCGGCCGGCAGACGGCGTACCAGTGGCAACTGCATCAACAAGGGCCGCCAGTGAGCTGGAAACGGCTGGCTGCGCAGCCGTTGGCGGCGCCGCTCGAGCAGCCAGGGACGGGACAGCAGCCACACCACGAATGCGACAGCGACAGCGGTGAAAACAAGAAATGACAAGGGCAGGGAGTCCGCTGCAGACGTTGCAGTCAGGTCAGCTGTGAGGCGAAGCCGCGAAATTCAATGGCTGGCCTGCGCCGAGTCCATCGGCGGCCCAACGGTCGTATTCGAGTGGTGAGCAAGGCGCCTGTGCGGACCGATCAGGCACCCAGCTGATCTGCCAGGTCGAGAAAATTGCGCGCGTGCAAGGTATTGGCAGGGTCCGGGCTGACATCCTTGAGTCGATCGTCACCAAATTCGGCAGGCCGTTCGACAAAGGCCGATTGCAGGCCACAGGCGCGTGCTGCCGCCAGATCGTCCTGGTGCGCCGCCACCAGCATCACGGCCGCGGGCGCTATGTCGAATACCCGGGCCACGCCCAGGTAAACCGATGGATCCGGCTTGTAGGCCTTGAACACTTCGGCGGACAAAATGCAGTCCCAGGGCAGTCCGCCGTGTTTGGCCATGTGGGTCAACAGGCCGATATTGCCGTTCGACAGACTGCAAATGATGTACCGCTGCTTGAGTCGGATCAGTCCCGGCACAGCATCGGGCCAGGGGTCCAGGCGGTGCCAGACCTTGTTGAGGTGGACCTTTTGCGCTGCGCTCAGGTGCGCGATGCCGAACGATTCGAGCACTTCGTCAAGCATCAGCCGATGCAGATCATCGAGCAAGGTCCAACCGAGTTCACCGGACATCACCCGACGCATGGCGGGCTGGTAGCCGGCGCGCCAGGCGAGCGCGAATGCCGAACCGTCAACACCCAGCTCCATCGTGTCGATTTCCCGCCGGATGCTGCCGTGCCAGTCAACGACGGTGCCAAATACATCGAATGCCAACACAAGGGGTGCGATTGGTTTCATGGTGAAGCGGGGTCCTATGGATTCAATGGCCTGGTGCGCGGCCGTAGCCATCTGTGTCGTGCGGGGTCGATCACGATATTACCTATTTGCGTCAGGCCCCTTCAGCGCGGCACGACCGCTGACAACATGGTTTCGAGCCGATCAAAGTCCAGCGGCTTGACCATGTGCTCGTCGAAGCCGGCCGCCAGCGAATTGCTGCGGTCCTGGTCCTGCCCATATCCGGTTACGGCGATCAGGGCCGCTTGAGCGGTTTCGCTCTGCGCGCGAAGCTGCCGTGCCAGCTCGTTGCCGTCGATATCCGGCAGGCCGATGTCCAGCAGGCACACGTCCGGCTGCTCGGTGCGCGCACGCTCGAGTGCGACGCGCGAACCGTGCTCCACGATGACCCGATGGCCCAGGTCCTCGAGGAACATCGCCATCGTGAGCGCCGCGTCCACGTTGTCGTCCACGATCATGATCAACAGCGGCTTGAGCACCGCCACTGGCTGGCGAACGGCAGGCGCGTCGTTGGCCTCGTCTTCGTCGGCGGTCATCAGTGGCAACGTGACGGTGAAGACACTGCCTTGCCCCAACCCGGCGCTGGCGCCGCTGGCCTTGCCGCCATGCAACTCCACCAGGCTCTTGACCAGCGCCAGCCCCAGGCCCAGGCCGCCGGCGGAGCGATCGGAGGTGCGCTCTGACTGCACAAACAGCTCGAAGATATGGGGAATCAGGTCCGCCGTCAGGCCGATGCCATTGTCCTCTACGGTCAGCACGACCTGCTCCTGCTCCACCTGCATGGCCAGCCGGATCTTGCCCCCTTCGGGCGTGTACTTGGCGGCATTGCCCAGCAGGTTGGCGACCACCTGCACCAGGCGCTTGGCGTCGCCTAGCACCCGCGCTGCACCTGGCGCCAGGTGCAGCACCAGCTGGTGCCCCCGCTGCAGGATAAGCGGGTTGACCTGCTCGACCGCATCGACCACCACGTCGCGCATCTCCAGCGGTGTCTTCTCCAGTTCGACCTGACCCCGGCTGACACGCGAAACGTCCAGCAGGTCGTCCACCAGGCTGGTCAGGTGCTTGACCTGGCGACTGATGATGTCGCTGGTTCGCTGGGTTCGGGCCTCGTCGACTTTGCCGACCCTGAGCAGGTGCGCCGCCGCACTGATGGCGGCCAGCGGGTTGCGCAGCTCGTGGGCCAGCATGGCGAGAAATTCGTCCTTGCGGCGGCCGCATGCCTGCAGTCTTACAAGGCTTTGCCGGCGCCC
>JBKJRR010000485.1:0-3084 GCA_046594635.1 Burkholderiaceae bacterium | reverse complement strand
GATCAAGGTCGACCAGTTGCGACCTCCGTCGCGCGACTCGTGCACGCCACCACCCGACATTGCGAAGTACAGGTGCGCAGGGTCGCGCGGATCGACGATGACCGAATGCAGCTTGGGCCCATCGGGCGTGCCGTCCTGTGCCGAGCCCATCCACTCGCGGAACTGCGCGTCGTCGTTGACCGTGCGCATCGGCAACCAGCGTACTCCGCCGTCCTCGGAGCGGAACAGGCCTTGCGGCGAGGTACCCACATACCAGCTGTCCGGTTCGCTTGCGTGCCCCGGGGTCAGCCAGAAGTTGTGATCGACCGCACGGCCCGGCAGACCGCCCACCGGCTGCGCGAAAGCCGGCGGCTGATGGGCCTCCTTCCAGCTGCGGCCCAGGTTGAGCGAGCGGAACACCGTGGGGCCGAGATGGCCGGTCCTGGCTGCGGCCAGCAAGGTGCGACCGTCGCGCGGATCGAGTTGCAGATGGCTGATGGTGTGCCCCAGAAAGTGGGGTCCGTCAGCACGCCAGGTTTTGCGCTTGGCGTCGCTGTGGAACAGCCAGGCGCCTTTGCGGGTGGCGACCATCAACACCAGACTTGCTGACGAGCGGGGCTTGCTGTGAGCAGTCGCAGTTTTTCGGGGCTTCGGGGAGGGGACTGGCAATCGGCTCATGATGGTTGGTCCATGAAAGCTGCGCGCATGCAGCGGGATTGGAATGGCTGGCCTTGGTTTGCAGACGCGCGGCGCGGAATCTGCCGCGCCTGTCTGCCACGACGTTCCAGCCCAGGCAATTTAGACACGCAGCGCGCCGATTTGTCAACGCACCAGACATTCCCCGCATCCATCCGCCACGATCTGCCAGGCGGGCGACGCGCCGTCTGTCCGCGCTTTCATGTCCTCCCACACCGACCCGTTCACCACCAGCACCGGCACATGCAGCCCATACAGTTCGGAAGCCACGATGCAGCCCAGCCCCACGATCAGGTCGCGCTCACGCATGATGATCGCGCAGGGCCCGGTGCCATTTCGGATGGCCTCTGCCAGCACGCTGCTGCTCGAACTCGATCCCTTGGTGCGCGCCATCAGCATGACGCGGCCCGCAAGCTTGACGCCAAATTGCGGATGGGTGGCCTCGACGATGCGGCCGGCCGCGGCGTCGTAGCCGCCCCAGAAGCTCAGAGGCTCGTTCAGTAGCAGGGGCTGACCTTGACCGTGGCCGGCTACGACGGCCGTCGCCGGCCACGCGCGAGCGGTCTCAGCCATGGTCGTCGAGCACCAGGTGGCCGGCGACGGCCGACAATACACACTCGCCCAGGCTGCCGAATGCAACCTCGACGCCGATGTTGGCCGGCGCGTAGTGGGCCCATTTGCCCGAGTTGGTCATCACCAGACCGCGGGTCTGGCGCATCACCGGCGTGATGTAGGTACAGGTGTCGGTCACGAGCGTGATGCCAAACGCTTGCAGCCTGCTGCTCTTGCCGGATTGTTCCAGTTCCCACAGGATGTAGCGGCTGGTGTTGGCGTAGAAGTCGATGCGGGGCCTGGCGGCGACCGACTCCAGCAATTGCAGCAGCTGGTCGAATTCAGTCAGTGAAAAATGGGGTGTCCCGACGCTGACCGCTGCCAAGCTGTCACCGGGCTTCGCGCGGCTCAGGGCAGCGCGGGTCTGGTGCAGCATGGTGCGTGTGACGGTGAGCGTTTCCATCGCGGGGAGGCCGCCCATTGCCAACTCTAACGTGCGGGCCTCCGGCGTGATGCCCACCGCGTGGAACATGCCGACCGCGCCGGTCGTTGCGCAGGCCGCGCCCAGGGCCTTGAGTTCGTCTTCGCTGGTATCCGGGGGCAGGCCGATGAAAACCGGGATTGCGGATCCGGTACGCCCACCGGCGAACAGGCCCAGCGCCGCGAACCAGATGTCGCGGCTTGCCCGCTCTTGCGGGAAGTCCTGCAGCGCGAACACGATCTGGCCGCGCCGATTTTCGGCGACATGCAGTCCGCAATACGGCGCGCGGCCGGTCAGCGCCGCGCACAGGTCGATGAAATCGCCATAACGATTGGTGCGTGCGCCCAGTACCGAATTGGCGAACACGATGGCATTGGACTCGGCCCAGGCGATCTGCTGGCCCAGGCGGGGCCGGTTGGGGCCCTGGTAGGGCGCGCAGGTGAAGGTCGATGCACAGCCGAGCTCGATGTGGGCCTGCATCAGGCGCTTCGCCTGCGACCTTGTTTCGTCGCCACCCTGGAAAAGCTCGGGATGGATCAGGTCGAGTGAGCCGACGTTGAGTGTGGTCGGAACCACCACACTGCCGCCGCTGGAGACCAGGCGCTCGACGAAGTCCAGCGAGGCCTGTCCGTGGTACAGGCAGCCGTCGATATGGGCGCTGGTGATATCGAGCAGGCGCGCAGCGCCCATCAGTTCGGCCGAGCGCACCAGGACACGCATGGCCAGCGCTGCGGCGTCGCCTTGCTCGCCGCTTAGCAGCGACTCATCCTGATCCGACAGTTCAATCACCGCTGATATCGCCAAACAAATGGGTCGAGGCGTTTGCCCGTGCAGGCCCGGCATGGGCACGGGCGTGCACAGTATCAGGGCGACTCAGTCCGCCTGAAAACCGGAGGCCTTGATCGCAGGCCCCCAAGCGAGCTTGTCGCCAGCCAGGCGGCTTGTCATCTCGTCGGCGCTACCTGGTGCGGCAGTAAGCCCCAGACCCGCCAGACGTGCGATCACGTCCGGGTGCTTCAAAGCTGCCTGCAACGACGCATTGAGCTTGTCGACGGTGGCCTTGGGCATACCGGGCGGACCGAACACGCCGAACCAGGCCAGCGCGTCGATGTCGATGCCCTGTTCCTTGAAGGTCGGCACACCCGGGAATCGTGGGTTGCGCTGGGCACCGCTGAGCGCCAGGATGCGCAGTTTGCCAGCCTTGTGGTACTCGGCAAACTCGGCCGGGGTGTCGAAACCGATCGGAATCTGTCCACCCAGCAGGTTGGTCACCAGTGGCGCGCCGCCCTGGAACGCCACATGGGTGAGCTTCACCTTCGCGGTGTCGGCCAGCATCTCACCCATGAAGTGCGGCATCGAGCCTGCCGCCGGCGAGC
>JBKJRR010000011.1:0-19579 GCA_046594635.1 Burkholderiaceae bacterium | reverse complement strand
GCACGCTGCTGGGGAACATCTGCATCTTGTACTTGCCGCTGGTCGCGGTTTCGAACTTCTTGCCCATGTTCTCGGTCGCCACCACGGTGGGATATCCCGGCGGGTGCACGTCGGCCGCCTTGAGCACGGTCTGGGCACCGGCCTGCATCGACACGGTGAGGGTAGCGGCGGTGATGGCCGCGGCAATGAAGGTTCTACGCATGGTCATGGAGGTCTCCTGAAATTGAAGGCAAGCAAGGAAAAGGTGCGTGTTAAAAAAACTGAAGTCAGGCACCAACTGACGGGAATCGGGAAAACCGGGGTTCAACGCGGCCGCGCACCCCGGCATCGAACGCGAAAACTGCGCCGCTCAGGCCACCAGTCACACCGGCAGGGCAGATCGACGTGATCAGCAGGGTGTCGAGCTGCGGGCCACCAAATGCACACATGGATGGCTTGGCCACCGGCACCGGATGGGATGTCAACAAAACGCCGGCGGGGCTGATCCTGTGCACCAGACCGGCATCGTTGCCACAGGTCCAGTAGCAACCCTCGACATCGACAGCAGCGCCATCGGGGCGCCCGGGCAGCTGGGTCATGTCCAGGAACTCTCGCCCAGCGCCGATACGGCCTTGCGCGAGGTCGAATTCGAAAGCCCAGATCTTCTGCACGCTGGGATGCGAGTCCGAAAAATACACGGTGGTCGCGTCCGGGCTGAAAGCCAGTCCGTTGGGCGTGATCAGGCCTTCGCAATGCGCTACGCTCAGACCACGCTCGTCCAGGCAAAACCAGGCACCCACCGGCGCCGCCAGCGACATGTTCATACACATGGTGCTGATCCAGAAGCGACCGTTGGCATCACAACGCCCATCGTTGAAACGCATGTTGGCCATGGGATGGTGGATGCGGGCCAGGCAGCTGGCATCCACCGCTGGCGGCGCATGCAGGGTCACGGCGTAAACGCCGGTTTCCATGGCAGCGATCACCCGACCGTCACCGGTCAGGGCAATGCAACCCACACGCTCCGGCATGTCCCAGGTCTGCTGCTGTCTGCTGGCCCAGTCGAGCCGATGTACATGCCGGCCTTCAATGTCGACCCAGTACAGCGCCTGGCACGTGGCATCCCACACCGGTGACTCACCGACCTGGTCGCGACCGGTCGAGACCACCCGCGGCTCAAAGTTGCGCAGCGCAGTCATCAATCGAAAGGTCCCATGCGCACAAAGGCGCCACCCTGGAACTGCACGGCCGAGTCATTCAGATCGGGCGCCTCGGTACGCGCATAGACAGCGTCGCGGAACACGTCAGAGCTGTCCTGCGGTACGTAGCCGATGTGGCGCGCGCCGCTGTTGTCCCACCAGGTGACGGCGTTTCTGGACATGCCATAAATGACACTCCAACCCAGCACCGGCGTGCTCAGGCAGGCCGAAATCAGGCGGTGCAGATCTCCGAAACTCAGCCAGGTCGCCAGCATGCGCCGGTCCTTGGGCTCCGGGAACGACGAGCCGATGCGCACACAGGCGGTCTCGATGCCGTAGCGGTCGAAATAGAAACGCCCCACATCCTCACCGAAAGCCTTGCTCAGCCCGTAGAAACCGTCGGGACGCGGCGCACTGTGCACGCCCAGTGTCTCGCACTGGCGATAGAAACCGGTCACGTGGTTGGAGCTGGCAAACACCACACGCTTGACGCCGTGCTGGCGTGCGGCTTCGTACAGATTGACGATGCCCACAATGTTGGCTTGCAGGATCGGGTTGAACGGGCCTTCGACCGACACACCGCCGAAATGCACGATCGCGTCGACGCCCCGTACCAGGGTCGACACCGCCTGCGCGTCGGCCAGGTCGGCGAGCACCACCTCCTCACCATCACGTGCATCACCAAAAGGCTCCCGGTCGGATAGACGCAGAACACTGCAATTGGCCTTGAGCAGGTCGCGCAGCGCCTTGCCTAGATTACCGGCGGCACCGGTCATCAGAATTCGTTCGTGGCTTTTGATCGTCATGTGGGAAACCCGTGTCTTCGTCGTTATGTGGTCTGAATTTTTGCGGGCTGGACATTCAGGACAGGTTTGCTACAGTCACACCAGAATAAATAGTTGTCAGTCATATGTTGTCTGACAACTGTATTGTTGCGGAACCTGCTTTAGACTGTCAAGCAGTTTTTGCCTAACCCGAGAAGCCAGCCGATGACATCGCCAATGGCGCGCAACCCACAAGCTCCCGATCCGCCGGCGCGGCGACGCCCGCGCGGCTTGGTCTCGGAGATCGTGGGCACGCTGGAAGGTGAGATCCGCTCCGGCACCTTGCCACTGGGCCACAAGTTGCCCACCGAGGCAGAGATCATGGCCCGCTTCGAGGTCAGCCGAACGGTCGTGCGCGAAGCCTTGTCGCGGCTGCAGGCGTCGGACCTTGTTGAAACCCGGCATGGCGTGGGCACCTTTGTCAGCGCCCAGGAGCGGGGCGGCAATTTCCGCATCTCCGAGCAGGACTTCGCCACCGTGGCCGACGTGATTGCCGTGCTCGAATTACGCATCAGCCTGGAGACCGAAGCGGCCGGCCTCGCCGCCCAGCGCCGCACCGACACCCATCTGGTGGCTCTGCAAGCAGCACTCGATGCGTTCCAGAGCTCGATTGAACAGGACTCCGATGCGGTACCACCCGACTTCCAGTTTCATATGGAAGTGGCCCGCGCCACCGGCAACCAGCATTTCTCTGACCTGATGACCTATCTGGGCGCAATGATCATTCCGCGCACCCGGGTCAACACGCCGCAACACGCGCCCGAGGGACGGCTGAGTTATCTGCAGCGGGTCAACAGCGAACATGAAAACATCTTCGCTGCCATTCGCAACCGCGATGCCGACGCTGCACGGGCGGCCATGCGCACGCATCTGAGCAACAGCCGCGAGCGGCTGCGCCGCACCCAGTCTGCCGAGTTGAACAACGTCGCAAAGCCGTCCTGATCGTCGCCTGCACGAAGCGCTGTCAGTCGTCCATGTTGTACGATGACTGATCATTCATCAACCGCGCCGGACTCTTTACCGGCTTCTCCACCTTCCCCTTGTAACCATGACCGCGTCCAAACCTCCCCACGCCACATCTGCCAACAACACGCCACGCATTGCCACGATGCGGGTGGTTCCCATCGCCGGACGCGACGGCATGCTGCTGAACCTCAGCGGCGCGCACGGTCCTTTTTTTACCCGCAACCTGGTAATCCTGACCGACAGCGATGGGCACACCGGCGTCGGCGAGGTGCCCGGTGGCGAACGGATTCGCCAGACACTGGAAGACGCCCGCACGCTGGTGGTGGGCCAGAGCATCGGGGCCTGGAACCAGATACTCAACCGCCTTCGCGAGGCCTTCGCATCGCGCGACAGCGGCGGACGCGGCAACCAGACCTTCGACCTGCGCATCGCGATTCACGCCGTCACGGCGCTCGAGAGCGCGCTGCTCGACCTGCTCGGGCAGCACCTGCAGGTACCGGTGGCCGCCTTGCTTGGCGAGGGGCAGCAACGTGACAAGGTCGATGTGCTGGGCTATCTGTTCTACGTGGGCGATCGCCAGCGCACCGATCTGCCATACCGCAGCGAACCCGACAATCCTGATGACTGGCTGCGCTTGCGCCACGAAACCGCACTGACGCCCGAAGCCGTGGTGCGGCTGGCCGAGGCGAGTTATGCCCGCTACGGTTTTCGCGACTTCAAACTCAAGGGCGGTGTGTTGCGCGGTGAAGACGAGATCGAAGCCATCGTGGCCTTGCATGCGCGTTTCCCGCAGGCACGCATCACGCTCGACCCGAATGGCGGCTGGTTGCTCAAGGACGCGGTGCGCCTGTGTCGGGACCGCCATACAGAACTGGCCTATGCCGAGGACCCTTGCGGCGGCGAAGGCGTTTTCTCCGGTCGAGAAGTGATGGCCGAATTCCGCCGCGCCACCGGGCTGATGACCGCCACCAACATGATCGCCACCGACTGGCGCGAGTTGGCGCATACGCTGGCGCTGCAATCGGTTGACATCCCTCTGGCTGATCCCCATTTCTGGACCCTGCAGGGTTCGGTGCGCGTGGCCCAGATGTGCCAGATGTGGGGCCTGACCTGGGGTTCGCATTCGAACAACCATTTCGACGTGTCACTGGCGATGTTCACCCATGTCGCGGCCGCGGCGCCCGGCAAAGTCACGGCGATCGACACCCACTGGATCTGGCAGGACGGTCAGCGCCTCACGACCGAGCCGCTGCGCATCGAGGGTGGCACGATCACCGTACCCACCGCGCCAGGTCTGGGTATCACGCTGGACATGGCAGAGGTGGAAAGAGCCCATCAGCTGTATCTGCAGCACGGCCTGGGTGCGCGCGATGACGCGATAGCGATGCAGTACCTGGTGCCGAACTGGACATTCAACCCCAAGATGCCGGCGCTGGTGCGTTAGACCACCGTCCCACTGGCGTCGCGCCTGCCGATCCGGCAGACAGTCAGCGGCTGAACCGGAACACGGCTGTGCCGGCCATCAGATTGGGCAAGGTGCGCACAATGTGGCCGTCCTGCAACCCGAAACTGTCCTGGATCTTGAGTCCATTGCGCAGCGCCAGCACCTCGAAATCGGCATAGGTGCCAACCCGGATGTTCGGCGTGTCGTACCACTGATAGGGCAAACGCCGGGTCACCGGCATACGACCGCGGGCGATGCTCAGCCGGTTCGGCCAGTGGCCAAAATTGGGAAACGCCACCACACCGATGCGCCCGACACGCGCGGTTTCCTGCAACACCACTTCGGTGTTGCGCAAGTGCTGCAAGGTGTCGATATGCAGCACGACGTCGAAACTGGCGTCCTCGAAGATCGCCAGGCCCTCGTCGAGGTTGAGCTGGATCACGTTGACGCCGCGGCGCTCGCAGGCCAGCACGTTGTCGTCGGCGATCTCGATGCCGTAGCCGCTGCAACCGTGGTGCGCCTGCAGGTGGGCGAGCAGTGCGCCGTCGCCGCAACCCAGGTCCAGTACGCGCGAACCCGGTGGTACCAGGCTGGCCACGACTTCCATGGTGGCGCGATCACTCATGGTGCACCCCGCTTTCGAGCTCACTGGCGATCCTGTCGAAGCGCGACCGGATCAGTTGGGTATAACGCGGGTCATCCAGCAGGAAGGCATCGTGGCCGTGTGGCGCATCGATCTCCGCATAACTGACATCGCGCCGGTTGTCGAGCAAGGCCTTGACGATTTCGCGGCTTCGTCCGGGGGAGAAGCGCCAGTCGGTGGTAAAGCTCACCAGCAGAAATTTGGCCGTGGCCCGTGCCAGCGCCCGACTCAGATTACCGTCATAGACGCGTGCCGGGTCGAAGTAATCGAGCGCCCGCGTGATCAGCAGATACGTATTGGCGTCGAAATACTCGGCAAACTTGTCGCCCTGATAACGCAGGTAGCTCTCGATCTGGAACTCCACGTCCTGCGTTGTGTAACGATAGTCCAGGGTCGTCGGCGCTGGTGAACCGGGAGGCTCGTACAGCAGGGCGCTGCGCAATTCACGGCCGAACTTCTCGTTCATCACGTCGTCGCTCAGATAGGTGATGTGGCCGATCATGCGGGCAATACGCAGGCCGCGTTTGGGCTTGGTTTCGGCGCGGCCGCCCTGCGCATAAAAGTGTCCGCCGCTGAAGTCCGGGTCGGTCACGATGGCGCGCCGGGCGACCTCGTTGAAGGCGATGTTTTCGGCCGTCAAGTTCGGCGCGCTGGCAATCACCAATGCATGGCCGATCCGGTCCGGGTATTGCAGGGCCCAGCTCAAAGCCTGCATGCCGCCCAGACTGCCGCCCATGACCGCAGCCAGTGTCTGGATCTGCAACACATCGAGCAACCGCGCCTGCGCATCGACCCAGTCTTCGACGGTGACCACGGGAAAGTCCGATCCGTATATCCGGCCGGTGTCCGGATTGACATGCATCGGGCCGGTGGAGCCGAAACACGAGCCCAGGTTGTTGATGCCAATCACAAAGAAGCGATCGGTGTCCAGCGGTTTGCCGGGGCCGATCATGTTGTCCCACCAGCCGTCAGACTGTCCCTGGCCGACGTACAGGCCCGCAAGATGATGGGATGCGTTCAGCGCGTGTAATACCAGCACCGCATTCGAGCGGTCGGCGTTGAGCGTGCCGTAGGTCTCGTACCGCAGTTCGTAGGCGCGGATGGACGCTCCGCTGCGCAATGGCAGGGGGTCCGCAAAAAACATCGTCGATGGTGAAACAAGCATAAAAAATCCCGGCAACGCTAAAAGCGGAGCCGGGATAGCTGTGCCGTCTTTAGCTGATTTTCGGAGTTCCAGGACTCCGGTGCCCGCAAGCTTTAGCAAATCGGCACTGGGAGCAAGTATAGGCCCATGTCCGCGCCGGTGGTATTGCTACTTGCGCCTTGTCGGCCGACGACCGCCACATGTCGCAGCTGATGGTCGCGCACTTTATTGGCGCGCCATGCGCACCATGGCGCACTAATTGCTTTACTTTGGTGCGAGCCGCTGTTTGCCTGGGCATCAGCACCACTAAAGAGCATTTTTTCATTGGGGATTTTATGGAAGCACTAAAACAGGGCGCCGATGCCTTGTTCATTTTGTTAGGCGGCATCATGGTGCTGGCGATGCACGCCGGATTCGCCTTCCTGGAACTGGGAACGGTGCGCAAGAAGAACCAAGTCAACGCCCTGGTCAAGATTCTGGTCGACTTTTCCGTGTCGACTGTCGTCTATTTCCTGCTCGGGTATGCGGTGGCCTACGGAACCGGTTTCATGGTCGGCGCCGAACAACTGGCCGAACGCAACGGCTATGACCTGGTCAAATTCTTCTTTCTGCTCACGTTTGCCGCCGCCATTCCCGCCATCATTTCCGGCGGCATTGCAGAACGCGCCAAGTTCTGGCCGCAATTGATGGCCACGGCCATCATCGTCGGCCTGGTATACCCGGTGTTCGAAGGCATCGCATGGAACCAGTCGTTCGGCATACAGGCTTGGATCAAGTCGGTGACCGGCGCCGAATTCCACGATTTCGCGGGCTCGGTGGTGGTCCATGCCATTGGCGGCTGGCTCGCCCTGCCGGCGGTATTGTTGCTCGGCGCGCGTGCAAACCGGTATCGCAAGGACGGCTCCATCAGTGCCCACCCGCCGTCCAATATCCCCTTCCTCGCACTGGGCGCTTGGATCCTGACCGTGGGGTGGTTTGGCTTCAATGTGATGAGCGCCCAGACGCTGGACAAGATCTCCGGTCTGGTCGCCGTCAATTCGCTGATGGCCATGGCAGGCGGAACGCTGGCCGCACTGTTGCTGGGCAAGAACGATCCGGGCTTTATCCATAACGGTCCGTTGGCCGGGCTGGTCGCCATCTGCGCCGGCTCCGACCTGATGCACCCAATGGGCGCACTGTTCGTCGGCGCCGTGGCGGGAGCGATATTCGTGTCCATGTTCACACTGACCCAGAACAAGTGGAAGATTGACGACGTGCTGGGCGTCTGGCCTTTGCATGGTCTGTGTGGCACCTGGGGCGGATTGGCAGCCGGCATATTCGGCGCCAAAGCGCTGGGAGGACTGGGCGGAGTATCGTTCTCGGCGCAACTGATCGGCACGCTTATGGGCGTGACCTGGGCCGTCGTTTGCGGCGTTATCGTTTATGGCTTGCTTAAATTCACGGTGGGCCTGCGCCTGAGTCAGGAAGAGGAATACGACGGCGCAGACCTTTCGATTCATCGCATTGGCTCAACGCCGGATCGCGAGGTCAACTGGTAGTTTGGAATCGCAGCATCCGCCGGGACATCATCGGTGGACAGCAAGGCTCGCTTGTGATACCCATCCTACAATTTGCAGCCACATGACCGCGGACCCAGCCGTCTCCTTTGAACAACAGCTGGTCGCCCACCGCGACTACCTGATGAAGTTCGCGCGTTTGCAGTTGCGCAACGAAACCTGGGCTGAAGACGCGGTGTCCGAGACCTTGCTGGCGGCACTGAACAAGCCCCAGGCTTTCACGCACCGATCCCAGCTCAAGACCTGGTTGGTCGGCATCCTGAAACACAAGGTCATCGATGTTTTCCGGGTCAATGCGCGAACGGTGTCGCTTGACATGCGGTACGTCGGTCCCACCGCCGATGAAGGGCTCGAAGCACTCGTTTTTGATTCCGGCGGACATTTTGCGCAACCCCCTGCAGACTGGGGCAATCCCGAGCAGGACCTGCAGTCGCATCAGTTCATGGTGATTCTGGAAGCCTGCACCGAAAAGATGCCACCTGCCATGGGCCGGGTGTTCCTGATGCGCGAGTGGCTCGAGCTCTCGAGTGAAGAGATCTGTAATGAACTGGGCCTGTCGTCGACCAACCTTTATGTGACGCTGCACCGTGCCCGGCTGAGTTTGCGCGCGTGTCTGGAATTGAACTGGTTTGGAGGCCGCCCGGGTTCGCACTGATGATGTTCATGCCCACTTGCAAGGAAGCTGCTGCCTTGCTGATAGCCAATGAAGACCGTCTGATCAGCCTGCCTGATCGGGTGCGGCTGCGACTGCATGTATTGGCCTGCAGCACATGCCCAAACTTCGAGCGTCAGGTGTTGACCATGCGAAATGCGCTGCAGCAGTGGCGAAACTACACCGCCGACGAGACCGAAAACCAGGGTTAACCCTGTAAAAATACGGCTTTGCGGTCGAAAGACCTTGAAAAAAATCTGTCAATAAATAATTGCAATCTTTCCAGGTTGGCGCATAATTCGCCCGGTATTGCCAGAAAAGGGTAATACGAGTTTGCGGTGATTAGTCAGTTTTCGCGTCTGCTTTAATTCTTCATTGGTTTGTTGATTGCGGTTATCGGACTCCATCGCGTTTTGAGTTATTTTCAGGAGTCCTTAATGGGCAACAAACTTTACGTAGGCAATCTGCCTTATTCTTTCCGCGACGAAGACCTCCAGCAAGCTTTTGCGGCTCACGGTGCTGTCTCCAGCGCCAAAGTCATGATGGAACGTGACACCGGCCGCTCAAAAGGTTTCGGTTTCGTTGAAATGGGCAGCGAAGCGGAAGCGCAAGCAGCCATCAGCGCGATGAACGGCCAGCAATATGGCGGTCGTGGTCTGGTTGTTAACGAAGCCCGTCCGATGGAGCCACGTCCTCCACGTAGCGGCGGCTTCGGCGGCGGCGGTGGTGGTGGCGGTTACGGCGGTGGCGGCGGCGGCGGTGGCCGTAGCGGCGGCGGTGGCGGTTACGGCGGTGGTGGTGGCGGCGGTGGCCGCAGCGGTGGCGGCGGTTACGGCGGTGGTCGTAGCAGCTACTGATCTGCCGATGGCATCACGCCAGTGATGCTGTTCAAGACAAAAGGGCCCTAGGGCCCTTTTTGCATTGTGGGACTCTCATCTTCCTTGAAGTGTTTCACCCATCGGCTGCACGCTGTTTGCGAGGCCGCCCAGCCAGCAGCCGATCAAACACCACGTTGGGCAGCAGGCGCAAAAACTTGGCCAGCGCGCCCATCTGCCAGGGGATCACACGGTAACTTGAGCCGCGCGCGATCGTGTCAAAAGCCTCGTCCGCAAAATCCGCAGCAGACATCAGGAATGGCATCCGATAACGATTACCCTTCGTCAATGGCGTATCGACGTAACCCGGACTGATTGTCACCACGCGCACACCGCTGGCACGCAACTCACCACGCAAGGATTCGCAATAACTGATCACCCCCGCCTTGCTTGCGCAATAGGCGCCATGCCCCGGCAGGCCCCGGATGCCATTGACACTGGCGATTCCAACCAGAGTACCGGCGCTGCGCTGTTGCATGGCCAAGACAAACGGATGAAACGTGGCAGCCATACCCACGTTGTTGGTGGCGAACACCTGTGCCATCACGTCGAGGTCCTCTCTTATGGAGGTATCCATGCCGACGCTGATGCCGGCTGCAGCTATTACCACGTCCGGGACACCCCATTCCTCAATACACCGTTGTCCTGCTGCCACGATGCTGTCGGTCAGTGCCACGTCCGCGGCATACAGCCACAATCGGGCCGGGTCGATCCCGGCTTGCGCGGACCAGGCCTCGATCCGCTCAGTATGCCGGGCCAGCAACGCCAGGCGATAGCCAGCCTGGTAATAACGCCATGCCAACGCCTGCCCTATGCCGCTGGATGCTCCGGTAATAAATACCAACGGCATCGAAGTCGCCTCAGGGTTTCGCCGCAGAAGGCTTGACTGGCACGAGACGCCCTTTCACCCGGCCCTGCATCACCATGACCTGGCCGAGATTGTCATAGTCCATGGAGTCAGCGACAAACACATCATCGCCGCGGCGCAGTTCGACCGGCTTGTTTGACTTCACACGTTCGGTCTCGGTGTTGGAATGCAGGTATTCACCGCGAAACTCGATGCGCGGCTGCACGACACCGTTACTGCCAGTCTGCGCGGCACGAATCAAAAGCGCATTGCCGAACAGCTCGACGATGGTGGCGTCGCCGTTGGTCAATCCGCGATTGGCGGTTGCCGTCGTCAGTCGGCCCTGCTCATCAAAACTCCGGATCCGGACACGGTCGATTTCCAGCGCGTCGGTATCCGGGTAATGCCGCGCAGCGGTGCCAAACACCTCGCTCTTGAGCCGGCCGGCCTCGACAAAGGTTGTGACCGAAAAATCCTTCATGTAATAGTCCGGGTCCGATCGCGACGACCGCTCCACCGCAGGGGCAATCGGTTTGGGTGTGTTCTGCACCAGCCAATAGGTAGCCAGCGCCATGATTCCCATCACCGCAATTGGCAAGTAAATCGACAATCGGTCCCAGACCGTCAACAGAATCCGAATCACGCGCACGCCTGCTCCAGGTATCGGCGGTAGCCACCAGAGGCGATCAGCAGCAGATCGCAGAATTCACGCGCCGCGCCTTGGCCGCCCGCGCGCCGCGTCACGTGATCGACCCGCGCCAGCACCTCGTCGTGGGCATTGGGCGGTGCCGCGGAAAAGCGGCATCGCCGCATCAGTGCAAGATCGGGCCAGTCGTCGCCGATCACGGCGGCCTGTTCCCATCGAAGTTGCAGTTTCTCCAGGCTTGACTTTGCGGCCGCCAGTTTGTCGTCGACACCAAAATACGCATGCACGACGCCCAGCGCCTGGAGGCGAACGCGCAAGGCCTTGGCATCGCGGCCGGTGATCACGACGGGTGTGATGCCGGCTTTGAGCAACAAGTGTATGCCCTGACCATCGAGCACATGAAAGCGCTTGATCGACTCGCCGCTTGCCGAAAAATACAGACCCCCATCGGTCAGCACGCCGTCGACGTCGAAGAATGCCAGCCGGATACCTTGGGCCTTGAGCAGCAATTCGGGTGGGTAGGTGAGGGTCGGCTGCATCAGATGACTTTCGCGCGCATCAGGTCGTTGCTGTTGAGTGCGCCACACAAGACGCCCGCTTCGTCGACCACCAATACACTCGTAATGCGGTGGCGCTCCATCAGGTCGGCAGCATCCACTGCCAGCGCTTGTGGCGCCACCGTGCGCGGCTCGGTGGTCATGACCTCGCGGGCGGTCGCCACGCGCAGATCGGTGCCTTTTTCCACCAGGCGACGCAGATCACCGTCGGTGAATACGCCAATCAGGTGTTCCTGGGCATCGACAATGGCGACGGCCCCCAGACCCTTGCTGCTCATCTCGCGCATCAGCGCCGTCAGACCAGCCTGCGGCTGAATGCGCGGAACCGCTTCCCCCGAGCGCATCACATCACGCACAAGGGTCAGCAACTTGCGACCCAAGGCGCCTCCCGGGTGCGAGCGGGCGAAGTCTTCTGCCCTGAACCCGCGTGCGTCAAGCAAGGCAACCGCCAGCGCATCGCCCATTGCCAACTGCGCGACCGTACTCGCAGTGGGGGCGAGATTAAGCGGGCAGGCTTCCTTTTCGACACTGCAATCGAGCACAACATCGGCGTGACGTGCCAGTGTCGATTCGGCCCGCCCCGTCATTGCCACCACCTTCGCACCTTGCCGCTTGACGGCAGGCAAGATGGCCGCAAGCTCGTCGGACTCACCACTGTTCGATATCACAAGCAGCAGATCCTCGCCGCGGATCATGCCCAGATCGCCGTGAATGGCCTCACCCGTATGAACAAACTGCGCCGGTGTGCCCGTGGATGCCAGCGTCGCGGCCACCTTGCGCCCGATATGACCACTCTTGCCCATGCCCATGACAACCACCCGTCCACGCACGGCAAACATGGCCTCCAGCGCCTGAACAAACGTGTCATCGAGCCGAGTTTTCAATCCAGCAATGGCAGCTGCTTCGATATCAAAAGTCTGACGCGCCAAGCGCAAAGCCTGTTCTGCATCGAGTCGGGTTGCGGGCAAATGTGAGGCGGTCATCGCTGGATATTATCGGCGTGCCCGTCATTTCTCTTGCTAGTATGCTGGGATGGGCGCACTTGATCTCACCTTGGTCTACCTCCTGGCTGCAGTGCTGGGCGTGGTGGCCTGCAGGTCGCTGAAGCTGCCACCCATGCTGGGCTATCTGGCCGTGGGTGTGATCATCGGCCCCAACGCACTGGCGCTGGCTGAAAACTCGGACGCCGTCCGTCACCTGGGCGAATTCGGAGTGGTATTCCTGATGTTCGTGATCGGGCTGGAGTTCAACCTGGCCAAGTTGCGCTCGATGCGTAACCACGTGTTCGGGCTCGGTCTGTTTCAGGTGTCAATCACCATGCTGATAGGGACCTTGGGGGCGCTGACGCTGGCCTGGTTTCTGCCGCGCTTCTGGGGCATGAACTGGCAAACGGCGCTGGCCCTGTCCAGCGCACTGGCCATGAGCAGCACGGCGATCGTTGTCAAACTGATGGTCGAACGCCTGGAGCTGGAATCCGAACACGGCAAGCGCGTAATGGGCGTTTTGCTGTTCCAGGATCTGGCCGTTGTTCCCTTGCTGGTGCTGATTCCGGCACTGGGAGCCTCCGGCGAAAACCTGGCAATGGCGCTGGGCATGGCCGCCATCAAGGCCACAGTGCTCATTACCGTGCTGCTCGTGGGCGGCCAACATGTGATGCGCTGGTGGCTCACGTTGGTGGCGCGGCGCAAGAGTGAAGAGCTCTTTGTGCTGAACCTGTTGCTGATCACGCTCGCCCTGGCGCGGCTGACCGAGTTTGCCGGCCTGAGCCTGGCGCTGGGTGCCTTCATCGCCGGAATGCTGATCTCCGAGACGGAATACAAGCATCAGGTGGAAACCGACATCCGGCCCTTTCACGACGTACTGCTGGGCTTGTTCTTCATCAGTATCGGCATGTTGCTCGACTGGCGACTCGTCCTCGAGCGCTGGCCGCTAGTGCTGCTGCTGGTCACGATACCGGTGTTGTTCAAGGCGGTGCTGGTCACGCTGCTGGCAAAAGGACTCGGTTCATCGTGGGGTATCTCGCTGCGTACCGGCCTGTATCTGGCCCAGGCCGGCGAATTCGGCTTTGTGCTATTGACACTGGCGCAACAAAATTCGCTGGTACCGCCCGCCTTGCTCAACCCGATCCTGGCCAGCATGGTGCTGTCGATGCTGGCCACGCCATTCATCATCATGTACAGCAACCGTATCGTCATGAAACTGGTGTCAAGCGACTGGCTGCAGCAATCGCTGCAGATGACGACGATTGCGCGCAAGTCGATCAACTCGAACAAGCACGTGATCATCTGTGGCTATGGCCGTTGCGGGCAAAACCTGGCGCGCATGCTTGAGGGCGAAGGCATCCCGTACATGGCGCTGGACCTGGACCCGGACCGGGTACGCCAGGCGGCAGCAGCAGGAGATTCGGTCGTGTTTGGCGACGCTGCCCGACTGCAGGCCCTGATGGCCGCGGGCCTGTCGCGCGCCAGCGCGCTGGTCATCACCTATGTTGAGGTGCAGGGAGCCCTCAAGGTGCTCGACCATGCCCGCACCCACGCACCGCAAGTGCCGGTGATCGTGCGAACGCGCGATGACATCGATCTGGAGCGGCTGCGCCAGGCCGGTGCCGCCGAAGTGGTGCCGGAGGCCATCGAAGGTTCGCTGATGTTGGCCAGCCATGCGCTGGCTCTGGTCGGCGTACCGATGCGCCGGGTGATCCGGGTGGTGCAGAACCAGCGCGATGCACGCTACAACCTGCTGCGCGGTTATTTTCATGGCGCCGACGACGACTCGGTCGACGAGTTGCACCACGAGCGGCTGTCCACGTTCACCGTACCACTGGGCGCCCGGTCGATCGGTCAACCTCTGGGTGACATGGCCCTGCATGCCATGGGCGTTCGCGTGGTCAACATGCGTCGCAGCAATGGCCGTTCGCTTCAAGTGGCCGACGATACGCAGCTCGAAGGTGGCGACACCCTGGTGCTCTCCGGCAAGCCCGAGAATCTCTCCATCGCTGAACACAAGTTGCTGCAGGCGAATTGATGCAGCGCCCCGTCACCACGAACCCTCCTCGCCATGCATAACCTGAACGTTCAAGACTATCTGCGCAACCACATCCGGACTGTCCCGGATTGGCCGGCGCCTGGCGTCCAATTCCGGGACATCACACCGCTGCTGCAGGAGGCCAAGGTATTCCGGGTCCTGATCGACGCCTTTGTGCACCGATACATGGATACAGAGCGCCGTCCCGACGTGGTGGCGGGTCTGGACGCGCGCGGATTCATTCTGGGTTCGGTTGTGGCCTACGAGCTCAATGTCGGCTTCGTGCCGATCCGCAAGAAGGGCAAGCTGCCATTTACCACGGTGGCCGAAACCTACGAGCTTGAATACGGCAGCGCCACCGTCGAATTGCATACTGATGCCGTCAAGCAGGGCGACAAGGTACTCCTGATCGATGACCTTATCGCGACGGGTGGCACCATGATGGCCGGCAAGAAGCTGCTCGAAAAACTCGGCGCTACGGTCATGGAAGGTGCTGCCATCGTCGATCTTCCGGAGCTCGGTGGTTCGTCCCGACTCCGGGCGGCCGGCCTGTCACTGTTCACACTGGTCGATTTCGCCGGCCACTGAGAACGTATGTGCCAGTCCAATAAATTGCGCGGCAATTTTTGCTCTGGCACCCACCCTTCGTCAGGCGGGCGCGGCCGCTATTCACGTGATCGAGATTTTCCTGCGATTGCTCACCATGCGCCGCGCCATGATTGCGCCCAAAGCCATGGCCAGCGACAAGGCCACCGTTGGCTGACGATTGGACAGTTCGGAAAACCGCATCGGACTGAGAGTCCAAAACTTGCACGCACTGCCGGTCTGAACGGTCGCGCTGCGCGCCATACGGGAGAAAAATCCGCCTTCACCGATCACGGAGCCAGCGCCGACCGCAGCCAGGCGAATCTTGCCAGCAGCGTCCTGGAAATGCACCGTCAGCATGCCGGATTCGACAAAGTACAGGGTGCGGTCCTCGGCGCCCTGCGCAATCAGGATCCGGCCGGCCGCCATTTCCATCGGTTGCATGTAGGCTGCCAGCACATCCCACTGCGCTGCGGTCAACGCATGCCCCAACCGCGACTCGGACGGGTCGTTGGCAATCGCAACGAGCAATGCGTTTATATCAGCCCTGGTGGTGGGTGCAGGTGTGCTCGCCATGACGCATCCGTTCAAGCTCCGGCTGCAAGCCGTATAAGTCGAGGCAATCGGTGCGGTGGGCCCGCCAGCGTCATTTTCCGATGCAAAAGCGCGAGAAGATGACGCCGAGCAGGTCGTCAGCACCGAATGCCCCGGTGATTTCTGCCAAGGCATTTTGCGCCAGACGCAGCTCTTCCGCCACCAGATCCAGCAGCGGAGCCGATGCCGCAACATGGCTGGCCGCAGTGGCCACATGTTGCGACACGCGCATCAAGGCCTGCACGTGACGCTCCCGTGCCATGTACAGACCCTCGGGAACCGCGTTCCAGCCAGCACTGCGCAGTAGCAGGCGGCGCAGATCTTCAATACCGTCGCCAGTCCTGGCCGACAGGAACACCTGGCTTTCGCCGACCGTCCGGTCAATGCCGACGCTGGCGGCATCAGACTTGTTCCAGACGTCGATCACCGGCACCGTGAGGGGAAGGCGGGTGGCAAGTGATAGCGCAATTTCGGCGTCTGCAGCTTCATAAACCGATAACTCGGCGCTGACGCCGCCCAGCGCCGTCCGCGGTTGGGCACGCGTGAGGTCGTGCAGGAACAACACCACATCTGCCGTGTCAATCTCACCCCACGCACGCGCCACGCCCATCTGTTCGATCTCGTCAGCACTGTCGCGCAAGCCGGCGGTATCGATCACATGCAGCGGCACGCCCTCGATCTGGATGGTCTGCGCAATCTTGTCGCGTGTCGTGCCGGCAATGGACGAGACAATGGCCAGCTCTGCCCCCGCCAAGGCGTTGAGCAGCGAGGACTTGCCGGCATTGGGTTGACCCGCGATCACCACCTTGATGCCTTCGCGCAACAAGGCACCCTGACGCGTATTGCGTGCGATGGTGTCCAACCCTGTCTGCAGCCTCAACAGTCGGCCATGTACATCCGCACGTTGCAGGATGTCGATTTCCTCTTCCGGAAAATCCAGCGTGGCTTCGATCAGCATGCGCAACTCGGTCAAGGACGTCAGCAACGAGCCGATCGCCTGCGAGAACGCGCCGGACAACGAACGCATCGCGCTTCGCGCGGCGGTCTCGGTGCTGGCGTCGATCAGATCGGCCACCGCCTCGGCCTGCGCCAGGTCCATCTTGTCATTGAGAAAGGCCCGCTGCGTGAATTCTCCCGGCTGCGCCAGGCGCAGGCCCAAAGCCTGGCCGGCTTGCAGACAACGCTCCAGCAGCAATTGCAGCACCACCGTGCCACCGTGGGCCTGCAATTCCAGAACATCTTCGCCGGTGAACGAATGGGGCGCCGGGAAGTGCAAGGCCAGCCCCTGGTCGATGGCAGTGCCGGCAGCATCCAGAAAAGGCAGAAAAGTCGCCTCGCGTGGTTTGAGCGCTCTCGCGCACAAGGCATCGATGACGGGCGCCAGATCCGGGCCGGAGACTCTTATGATGCCGACCGCACCACGTCCGGGTGCGGTGGCGATCGCCACGATGGGATCCGATTGATGCGGCAACATGGCGGTCTAGGGAAGCGCCCCGGCGGACGCCTTTGGTCGTCAGAACTTCGGAAGGTTGAACTGCGGTGGCACACCCATGCGCGTGTTGATGATCCACTGCTGGGCAATCGACAACACGTTGTTGGTGATCCAGTACAGCACCAGGCCAGCCGGGAAGAAGAAGAACATCACCGAAAAGATCAATGGCATGAACCACATCAGCTTGGCCTGCATCGGGTCGGGCGGCGCCGGATTGAGTGCTGTCTGCAGCAAGGTGGTCAGCGTCATGAAGATCGGCAGGATGAAATACGGATCGGGCGAAGACAGATCATGGATCCAAAGGGCCCAGGGCGCATTGCGCATCTCGACGCTGGACAGCAAAACCCAGTACAAGGCGATGAACACCGGAATCTGAACCATGATCGGGAAACAGCCACCCATGGGATTGACCTTTTCCTCGCGGTAGATCTTCATCATCTCCTGCTGCATCTGCTGCGGGTTCTCCTTCAGCCGTTCGCGCATTTCAGTGATGCGCGGACTGATCGCCTTCATCTTGGCCATGCTGCTGTAGGCTTTGGCATTGAGCCAGTAGAAAGCCATCTTGAGCAGCAAGACCAGGCCCATGATGGACCAGCCCCAGTTGCCCAGGAAGCTGTGGATCTTGTCGAGCAACCAGTACAAGGGTTTGGCCAGGATCGTCAACCAGCCGTAGTCCTTGACCAATTCGAGGCCTGGCGTCAGCCCTTCAAGCCGCTTTTCTTCCTGTGGGCCGGCGAAGAACTTGGCATCGATGGTCTTGGTTGCTCCGGCTGCAATCGGATCGATGGGTGCAATCATCGTGGCCCGGTAGCAGCAATCAGCAACGGCCAAGCCGATATCGACCGCATCCATCGAGATGCTGCGTTTCACGCCATCGGGCAACATCCAGGCACTGGCGAAATAGTGCTGCACCATCGCGATATAGCCGTTGCTGGCACTGCGTTCGTATTCCGCCTTGCCCTTCTTGATGTCGGCGAAGTCCACCTTCTGGTACTTCTTGGCTTCGGTATAAAGTGCCGGACCGGTGAACGTGGAGTAGAAAGCCGACTCACCCGCTGGCTTGTTGCCGTCACGCACCAGCTGCAAATACAACTGTGCATTGAGATCGGTGGTTCCGGTGTTGGTCACCGCATGCTGCACAGCCATCTCGTAGGCGCCGCGGCGGATCGTATAGGTCTTGACCAGAACCGCACCACCGACGTCCGGCGAGGTAAACGTGATGACCCGTTCGTTTTCTCCGTCCTTCAGATCTTGCGCACCCGTGACCGTCATGCGTGTCTTGTGGGTCGGGAAATTGACGCCCGCGACCGTGCCGATCAAACCGCTCTGGGCCACGTAGACCTGTTGGCTGGTCTGGTCCAGCAGAACAAACTGCTTGGACTTGTCGGCCATGTCCTGGTGTTTGAGGAGTTCGGCGCCGATCAGTGAACCGCCGTCGCTGTCGAATGTCAGTTTGAGAAGGTCCGTCCGTACGACGATGCGCTCACCTGCAGCTTGTTGACCCGTGGTGGTTGTGGCAGGCGGAGCGACCGCCGGCGTGGCAGCCACGCTTGGCACGGCGGTTGGAATGGCGGATCCACCAGCCGGAACGGCTGTCGATGCTGCGGGTATGGCGCCCGTTGCGCTTTGCGTCGCCACCGGCTTGGCCGGCGACGGCAAGAACGTGGTCGGGTTGCCATTGTGCAATTGCCATTTGTCCCACAACAGGATCATGGAAAAGGCAAAAATCACCCACAGGACGGTGCGGCGGATATCGTTCATAAGAATTTATTTTTTGTATTCGACGCGTTCAACCACGCAAAAAGACGGGGACTTTGCGCGGGTACTGGATCATGACCGCCGGCGCACCACGGTTGGCAGCGCACCAGGCGCGCCAAAGCGAGGTAGCTTCCAGCGGCCGCACCATGGGACTCGAGCGCTTGTATTGCGTAAGCAGAACAGCTGGGTTCGAAACGGCAGGTATTGCCGATCCATGGACTGAGCAACAGTCGATAACCGCGTACTACAAGCACCAACGCCGCCTCGATCATGCGTGGGTCTCCACCGTTGAAGTCGAAATAACTAGTTGTGGTTTAACAAGCCCAAACAACCGCAACAACTCCTGGCGAATCTGGGTTTTCAAAGGTGTGGAACTGGCGCTCACAAATTGCTGGCGATCGAATGTGGCGCGCAGTCGGACCACATGGGCCGCACCGGGCAGATCAAAATCGACCTCAGAGCTCACGCTGTATATCTGACGCTTGATCGCATTTCGGGTGACGGCCCGCTTGGCCCAGCGTTTGGGAACCATGGCCCCCAGCCAGACAGTGTCGGCAATCCGGCCCGTGCCGGTCGGGTCATGCCGATTTTCGGCGGCCGGTCGGCACATGTCGGGCAGAACATTGCGATGCAAAACAAAATGTGTCGTACTGGCCACCCGCTCACCTGCCAGCACAGCCTGAAACTGGCTGCGCGTCTTCAGGCGTAGCACCACACTGCGTCGAGAACGCTGCTGGTCGTCAGTCCTGTGCTGGTCAGACGGCCAGACGCTTGCGGCCCTTGGCGCGGCGAGCATT
>JBKJRR010000198.1:0-7303 GCA_046594635.1 Burkholderiaceae bacterium | reverse complement strand
CAGCAAACGGCTCAGTGCCAGCACCTCGCCACTGTGCGAGGAGCGGTAGCCCGCCATCGCAGACAACTGCTGCTGCCAGTCGGCGCTGCGCAGCAACTGGCGCAGGGCCAGTGTGGCGGGCTACCGCTCCTCGCACAGTCGCGCTGCGCAGGCATACCAGATGGTAGTTTTCGTGGGCCAGTGCGACGAAGTCCAGACCCTGGCGACGGGCCGCAAGCTCGATGCCCAGGCCTACATCGGCCTGACCGGCTGCAACGGTATGCGCCACGGCCGCGTGGGATGGTTCGGTGTGATCGAACCCCTTGATCTGTGCTGGCGTGATGCTGTCGCCGGCGAGCAATTCCTCGAGCAACACCCGTGTCCCGGTGCCACGCGCGCGATTGACAAAGCGCGCGCCGCTGCGTCGCACATCCTGCAGTGAGGTCAATCCCAACGGGTTGCCGCGGGCCACGATCAGGCCCTGGGTGCGCTGGGCAAAACCGATCAGCTTGTGCTGTCCGGGTTTGAGTAGCGGCTTGTAGGTGCGTTGCGCCAGTGAGCCGGGCGCCGGGTTCTGAAGTGTGTGAAATCCGGCGATCTCGCAGCGTCCCTCGTTGAGCGCACGGATCGCATCGACACTGCCACAAAAGCGCACGTCCAGGTGCAGGGGCCCGGTTCCCTCGCCAATACGCGGCGGGGCCTCGGGGTACCCTGCGAGCGCGTATTCACGCAGTCCGGCCAGCGCATCGTCGTGACTGGCGTACAGCGTCAGGACATGGGCGTTGTCGTCGAAGGCCACCGCAAACGCCCGCTCAAGATCGCCACGCAACGATGCGATTTGCGGTGCGAGTCGTACCTGGGCCTGGCGTTCAGCCCACATCAGCTTGGCGCCAAAGGCGGTCAGCTGCGCCGGCTGCCCCTTTTCCCAGGTCACCAGCGCCTGACCGAGCTCGTCCTGCCAGCGTCTGAGCTCGCCCCACACGTGGCGATAGGACAGCCCCAGCACGCGCGCCGCCGCCGAAATGGATCCTTCCGCCGCCACCGCCTGCAGCAGTTCGATCAGCGGATTGCGTACCCGCGCCGGGCCTCTGTCGCGCCCAAGCGTGTAGTGGAAATGGATCCTATGCATCGCTGTTCATATCGCGGTTTTTCATGCTCTCGCCTACGATACTCCAACATGTCCACCTTCACGCAAAGCGCGGTTACAGCGGTCGAATTGATTATCGCGTTTGACGCCAGCCTGTGGAGCATTGTCGGCCGGTCGCTGGCGGTCAGTGCGACGGCCTGCCTGCTCGCCTGCGGCCTGGGGCTGGTGTGGGGGTCCTGGCTTGGGGTTGCCCGGTTCCGGGGGCGGGGTGTGTGCCTGACTTTGCTCAACACGATGCTGGCGGTGCCGTCGGTCGTGGTGGGACTGGTGGTTTATCTTTTGCTGTCACGCTCGGGGCTCTTCGGGGCGTGGGGTTGGTTATTCAGTTTCAAGGCCATGGTGGTGGCGCAGGCCTTGCTGGTGTTACCCGTGGTCACCGCGTTGACCCGTCAGGTGGTGGAAGATGCGGATCACGGCCACGGCGAACAATTGCGTTCCTTGGGCGCGGGTACCCTGCTGCGCAGCGTCATGCTTGCGTGGGACGAGCGCTTTGCGCTGCTCACGGTGCTGATTGCCGCATTCGGCCGTGCGGTGTCCGAGGTGGGGGCGGTCATGATCGTCGGCGGCAATATCGATGGTTTCACCCGTGTCATGACAACGGCCATTGCGCTGGAGACCAGCAAGGGCGACCTGCCGCTGGCCCTGGGCCTGGGTCTTGTCCTGCTGTCGGTGATGTTGCTGCTCAACAGCCTGATCGCACTGGTGCGTGGCTGGCGCCAGAGGGTCGAAGGTGGCACGTTCGCAGGCCCGGCGGGTGCTGCGGCGTGACATCGCGACAGCCGCCCCTGTCTGTGCAATCGCCGATCGGGCCGTTGTTTTGATGCGGCCTGTATTGACGTTGCGCGGGGTGGGCCTGTCGTTCGGCCCGGTGGCTGCATTGCGTGATGTCAACCTGCGCGTCGACGCCGGTGAGCGGGTGGCGCTGGTGGGCAGCAATGGCAGCGGAAAGAGCAGCCTGCTGCGTTTGCTGCACGGCCTGAAGGTACCCGGTGTCGGCAGTTTTGCGTGCGAAGCGTCGGTGCGCCAGGCCATGGTGTTCCAGCGCCCTTTCATGTTGCGCACCTCGGTACAGAACAACGTGGCGCTGGGCTTGTGGCTGGGCGGTATGCGCTGGCACACGGCACGCGCGCAGGCACTGCGGGCGCTGGAACGTGTCGACATGGCGGAACTGGCCGGACGCAACGCGCGGGCCTTGTCGGGCGGGCAGCAGCAGCGTGTGGCACTGGCGCGTGCCTGGGCACGCCAGCCCGACTTGTGGTTGCTCGACGAACCCACGGCCAGCCTGGATCCGCATGCCAAGCGTGAGGTCGAGGCCCTGATGGCCGACTTCGCCCGTGGCAGCCCAGAGCAGCCAATGACCATGGTGTTTGCCAGCCACAACCTGGGTCAGGTCAAGCGACTGGCCAGCCGGGTGGTGTATCTGGAACACGGGCGGGTGCTGGCCGATCTGCCGGTTGAGGATTTTTTCAATACCGAGCGGCTGCAAGCTGTATCCGCTGCGGCCTGTTTGTTTGTCAAGGGAGAACTTGCATGAAACCACGGTCACACTCAGTACGACGCTGGCTGGCGCAGACACGCCGGATGTTGCTGCTCGCCGGCCTTGCGCTGACCGTCAACACGCAGGCGCAGACCACGATCACCATGGCGTCTACCACGTCGACCGAACAGTCCGGACTGTTCAGCCATCTGTTGCCGGCGTTCAAGAAGGCGAGCGGGATCGACATCAAGGTGGTGGCCCTGGGCACCGGACAGGCGCTGGACATGGGCAGGCGCGGCGACGCCGATGTACTGTTCGTGCATGACCGTGTGGCGGAGGACAAGTTCGTCGCTGACGGCTTCGGCATCAAGCGTTTCCCGGTCATGTACAACGACTTTGTCATCATCGGTCCCAAGTCTGACCCGGTCGGCGTCAAGGGGCGGGATGTTGTTGGCGCTCTGAAGAAGATCGCCGCGCTGAACGCCAGCTTCATTTCGCGTGGCGACAAGAGCGGCACGCACGCGGCGGAACTGCGTTTCTGGAAGGCGGCCGGCCTGGACGAACGCAAGGGCAATGGCTACCGGGAATGTGGTTGCGGCATGGGACCGGCCCTGAACATGGCGGCAGGCAGCAATGCCTACCTGATGGCCGACCGCGGCACCTGGCTCAGCTTCAAGAATCGCGCCGAACTGGCGGTGCTGGTAGAGGGCGACAAGCGCTTGTTCAACCAGTATGGCGTGATGTTGATCAATCCGGCCCGACACCCGCATGTCAAGGTGGCCGACGCACAGAAGTTCATCGACTGGATCGGATCTGCTCAGGGCCAGAATGCCATTGCCGGTTACAGGATCGGCGGCGAGCAGCTGTTTTTCCCGAATGCAGGGGGCGATCAGTAGGCCGGCAGCGCACCCGGGCGTGTATCGGCAGTTGCCACGGCACCAGGGGCCTTGGCCTTGGCGGGTTGGGTTTGCCTACGGACTGAATCGTGCCTGGATCAGGTCCCACACATAACGAGACAACGGCGCCAGCGCCCGGTTGTGCCGGCGCACGAGCATGATGCGGCGTTCGAAAATGGGAGTCAACGGGCGTGTCTGCAACCCCGGAAGGCCCGTGGCCGGAACACTCAGGGCCGGCATGACACTGATACCCAGGCCGGCCTCGACCATGCGAAAAACCGTGGTCGGGTGACCCAGTTCCTGGGTCACGGGGCACGTCGCCTGGTGCCGTGCCAGCGCTTCGTCGATCAGGCGCCGGCTGCCCGAGGCGTGATCGAGCAGCACCAGCGGCTCGCCGTGCAGTGCGCTCCAGCGAACACGCTTCGTGCGCAGCAGGGCATGGCCAAAAGGCGCGACCAGCACGAAGGGGTCCCGCATGATGGTCTCTCCATGCAGATCCTGGGCAGAGGTGGGTTCGATGACGACGCCGAAATCCACTTCGCCGTTGCGCACACTGGTCAGCACATCTTGCTGGATACGGTCGAGCAGGATCAACTGGATACCCGGCGCCTTTTGCGCGCAGGACGCGATGCATTCGGGCATCAGGTTGGCCGACAAGGTGGGGCTGCTGGCCACGCGGACCTTGCCGGCGCGAGACTGAACCAGACCAGCGACATCTGCCAAGGCCTGGTCGAGTTCCTCCACCACACGGCCGAGGCGCGCCATCAGTGTCTGTCCGGCTTCGGTCAGTACCACTTCGCGCGTCGTGCGGTCTAGCAGTTTCAGTCCCATTTGCGCCTCGAGTTCGCCAATCGAGCGGCTGATGGCGGGCTGCGTAAGGCCGACGGCGTCACCGGCGCGACTGAAATTGCCAGCCCGTGCGATGGCCAGGAACACGCGAAGCTGACGCAAACTCACATTCATGCAGTAACCTCATGAATTCATTTGATAAATTAATTTCCATTCTAAAACCAGGCAATGTCCAATACCGCGATGGCACGTTCTAAATTCCTTCCCGACAACTTCACGTTATCCCTGGTGGCGGTGGTTCTCATCGCCAGTGTGTTGCCTGCCAGCGGTATGACCGCGCGCGTGTTCGAAATGCTGACGGGGGTGGGCATCACACTGCTGTTTTTTCTCCATGGTGCGAAACTTTCCCGCGAAGCGCTGGTGGGCGGTATCACGCATTGGCGGCTGCATTTGCTGGTGTTCGTCTGCACCTTCGTGTTTTTCCCGGTTCTGGGCATCGCGCTGCGCCCCGTGCTTGAACCCCTGGTCACACCAGCGCTGTATGTCGGCGTGTTGTACCTGTGTGTGTTGCCTGCAACCGTTCAATCGGCGATCGCGCTGGTGTCAATGGCGCGTGGCAATGTGCCAGCGGCGATTTGCAGTGCATCGGGTTCGACCCTGCTGGGCGTATTCATTACGCCGATCCTGGTCGGCCTGATCGTGATTCCAGGCAGCGCAGGGGCGTCATCGTTCGACGCGATCGGGCGGATCCTGCTGCAACTGATGCTGCCGTTCATCGTCGGACACCTGCTGCGTCCCTGGATCGGCGAATGGGTGCGCCGGCGTGCCATGGTGCTCAGGTTTGTCGATCAGGGCTCGATCCTGCTGGTCATCTATACCGCTTTCAGTGCCGCCGTCATCAACGGCCTGTGGCAGCAGCTGCCGGCCAGCGCATTCGCCGGACTGCTGCTGGTGTGCGCGATCCTGCTCGGCATCACCCTCATCAGCGTCACATTGGCGGCGCGCAAGCTGGGCTTTGAGAAGGCCGACGAAATTGCCATTGTCTTCTGCGGTTCCCAGAAAAGCCTGGCCAGCGGTATTCCGATGGCCAAGATCCTGTTTTCGTCCAGTGCCGTGGGGGCCATCGTCCTGCCGCTGATGTTGTTCCATCAGATGCAGCTGATGGTGTGTGCACTGCTGGCGCGGCGTTATGGCGAACGACCTGTCATGGACAGTGCGCACCAGGTGGTGTGAACGCACTGTGGGTTCCTGGCCAGCGTCAGGCTTTGCGCATGCCCAGTTTTCGGTAGACTGTCGCGCGGCTGACTCCCAGACGGGCGGCGGCCAGCGCAACATTGCCACCGGTTTCCTGTACCGCCTTGCGGATCAGTTCAGTCTCGATGTCACGCAGCCGTCGTTGTGGGGTGGCGTGAGGCTGCGACGGCTGCATCGGCGACTGTGTGGGGCGTATCGTGTGCTTGCCCGGAGCCAGTGCCAACGCACGCAGCCGCAGGCCGGACCATAACGGCAGATCGATCGGCACCGGGTCATGCCGCGCGGCATCAAACAGCATGTCGCAGGGCATTGCAAACAATTCACCAATGTGGGGCTGCACTGCCGTGTTGCCCGCCAGCTCGCCCAGGCGCGGCAACATGGTGCGCGCTGCGTGGTTGCTGGTGCTGACGATGCCGTCGGCATCGACCCCGACCAAGGCATCGTTATCGCCGCCCAGCGGTTGACCCGGCCAGTTCAGTCGCAGCAACATGGCGTGCGCTTGTGCCAGCGTCAGCGCGTTTTCGATGCCGCGCGCCGACTGCACGGCAAGGTGCAACAGTTCAGGGCGTTCCGGAACCTCGACACCGGTCAGGTCCAGCATGCCGACACAGGCGCCGTCATGCCCGAACAGCGGCGCACCCGCACAGCTGTAGACAGCGGTATCGTCGAAAAAATGTTCACCGCGGTGCAACCAGACCGGCTGCAGTTCGCGCAAAACGGCGCCGATCGCGGTCGTGCCAACGCTGCTTTCGGACAGGTCGACACCGGTACGGGTGATCAGATCGGCGCGCCGGTCGGAACGATCGATCGGCCCATTGGTGTCGATGACGACACCGTCGGCGTTGGTCAGTATGGCGAAATAGCGGGTGTCGGCCAGTGCGCGGCCCAGGTCGTGCAGTACAGGGCTCGCGGCCATGGCCAACCGGTGATTCGCCTCGCGCGACCGTTTGATGCTCTCGCGCGACAAGCTGTTGAACGCCACCGCATGCTGCGGTTGGTGGCCCATGGCCAGGCAGCGCTGCCAGGACCGGGCGATCCAGGGTTCGACCAGTCCCGCCGGGTCGTTGGAACGTTCGCTGAGCAGGGCATTTCGCGCTCGCGTGATGCCCTGCTGACGCGCCAGCGGCGTGGTTTGCGAGGCACTGGCACTACGCTGGGGCATGGTGGAGGCATTGTGCCTGACGACCCGCAAAACCGCCCCAGTCGCCGCCGCGCTGCCGGTCTGCCCGTTCAGTCACGCTGGGCCAGTCCGGTGTTCGGGAAGCGGTAGATCGTGTCGTTGAGATGCCGCGCAACCTGGTCGATCTCCTCGTTACTCCACCCGAGCTTGGCGGTGGCCTGCCAGCGGCGGACCTGCGCGCGCAGGCTGCTCCAGTCGCGCGCCAGTTTGTTCTGGCGCCAGTGCACCTGTTGGTCGTGGCATGCGCCGCAGTAGTTTTCGTACAGCAGCTGGCCACGCGTAGGGGACGGCGCCGTCTGGGCCTGCGACGCGACCGCGCCGGCCAGCAACGTGGCATACAACATCAACAAGGGTGGGCGCATGGTCATGGTCAAAACTCGGGACGTGCGCAAAGACTGGCCAGGCGCGTTGCGGAGGGTGTTTGTCTCAAATTGAGAATATTTGATGAATGCCTGGCGGCAACCTAGGGTTGTCCCTAGGGCCAAACCTTCATCGTGCTCCAACAATGACGAGGTATCCCCATTCACAGCACAGGCAAGGCGCTGCACATGCGCTGCCATCCACAGGAGACACTCATGCAA
>JBKJRR010000074.1:0-16640 GCA_046594635.1 Burkholderiaceae bacterium | reverse complement strand
CCAGCGTGCCGGTGATGATGTCGACCTTGCCAAACACGCCACGGTGTTCATGCGTGCCGCGACCGGTGGCACCGACAAATCCGCTGGCATGGCATTCGTCGATGCCGAGCAAGGCGCCGTGCTTGTCACACAGCGCACGCATGATATCGAGCCGGGCGACGGTGCCGTCCATCGAAAACACGCCATCGGTGAACACCAACTTGAAACGTGCACCTTCCGCTGCTGCCTGCTCCAGGCAACGCGCCAGGTCGGCCATGTCGTTGTGTTTGTAGCGATAGCGTTTGGCCTTGCACAGTCGAATGCCGTCAATGATGGACGCGTGGTTCAGTTCGTCACTGATGACCGCGTCCTGTTCGCCCAGCAGCGGTTCGAACAAGCCCCCGTTGGCGTCGAATGCCGCCGCATACAGAATGGTGTCTTCAGTGCCCAGAAAATGCGACAAACGCGCCTCCAGCGTCTTGTGCAGGTCTTGCGTGCCGCAGATGAAGCGCACCGAACTCAATCCGTAGCCATGGGTGCGCAGCGCCTCATGTGCGGCGGCGATGACTTCGGGATGCGCGGACAGGCCCAGGTAATTGTTGGCGCACAGGTTCAGCACCTCGCGGGCCGTGCCATCCGCCGCCACGGTACGGATAAACGCACCTTGTGGCGTTGCAATGATGCGCTCGCCCTTGTACAGGCCGGCGTCACGGATGCCTTGCAGTTCCTGCGCGAGGTGGGCGAAAAAATCGGGGCTGGTTGTCATGATGTTTCCTTGGGGCAAAGCGGCTGGGGCACAATGGAGTATTCTTGATATCGAACATCGTCCAATATATCGAACTAGATTTCAGTATATCGAAATAACATGCAGTCACGCAACCCCCCACCATCACCCGACGAGCCGCCCCGCGTCGGCGACACCCTGGCCACACTGCGCCAGAGCGCCAACCTGTCGCTCGAAGCCTTGTCGCGCAAGGCCGGGGTATCCAAATCCATGTTGTCACAGATCGAGCGCGGGCAGGCCAACCCTACCGTGGCCGTGGTCTGGCGACTGGCCAACGCTCTGGGTGTTTCCATGGGCGATCTGCTGGGCAATGCGCCAGTGGCCAGCGCCGCGGCGATCGAGGTGCTGGCCGCGCATGCCGCGCCCGCCATTCGCAGCCCGGACGGCCTGTGCGAATTGCGCATCCTGGGGCCGATCGGCCTGGCCGGCCAGTTCGAGTGGTATGCGCTGACGGTTCAGGCGGGCGGCGTGCTCGAATCCCAGGCCCACGAAGCTGGCACACAGGAGCACTTGAGCGTGATGTCGGGTGCGCTGGAGGTTCGCTCTGACACCCTGGTCCAGCGCCTCAAGTCAGGCGAGACTGCACGGTACGCGGCCGATCGACCTCACCATATTCGCAATGGCGGGAAAGCCCCGGCGAGTGCCTGGTTGGTGGTGGTGCATCCAGGCTGAACGCTTTGCACGCAAGTGGGCGACAGTCCGCGGGTCGGGTCAGTGAATGACCGGTTCGCCTGCCGGCCCGTCGTATCCCGACACGAGCCAATCGAAGGCCAGCGCCATGTCGCCCTCGGCGATGAAAAGGTCTTGGCGGCAGGCGGCCAGCGAGCGACCCGTCGCGCGCGCCAGGCTCTGCGCGTCGGCGCAAAATCGGGGAGAACGAAAATCAAAGGTCTGCTCGTCGCTGACAGACTGAAAAAAGGTCACATCGGTCCTACGGTCGGGCCCGAATCGCGGGCCCCTAAACAGGTTTATCGGCAATTTCATGGCCAGCATGAACCCGTATTGTGCGGAGTCTGCACGGCGGCAACCGTCTATCGAGGGGTGATATCGGAATTTTTGAGGCGAACCGCGGGCATTGTTGCGCCGCTCGCCCGCTGCTTGCGCCAAAGGCAACCGCGGAGGCGCGCCGGGAGCATCGTTGGCCAGCCGTTGCATACTTCACCCGTTGCCCAAGAAATATTGAGAGGAACAGCATGAAATCACTCGCTACACTTTTGGTGGCACTCATTGTGTCCGGTGGGGTCCATGCCGAGAAGGTGGGCGAGGTCTCCACCGCGTTCATACTGATCGGTGCCAACCACAAGGTGGTGGTGGAAGCCTATGACGATCCCAAGGTGAACGGCGTGACCTGCTATGTGTCCCGCGCGCGCACGGGAGGGGTCATGGGCGCCATCGGCCTGGCAGAAGACAAGTCCGAGGCGTCCATCGCCTGTCGACAGGTCGGACCGATTTCATTCACCGGCAAGGCCATGGACGCACAGGAAGAAATGTTCAACGAACGAATTTCGATTTTGTTCAAGAAACTGCGCGTCGTACGCATACTTGATCGCAAGCGCAACGTACTGGTCTACCTCACCTATTCCGACAAACTGATCGACGGTTCACCGCAAAACGGCGTGACCGCGGTGGCTCTGGGATCGGTGCCACTGCCGCCGCAATAGGCCGCGGGCCTGTCGCGGCATGCCGTGGCGGACCTCACCACGGCAAATCAGGGTATTGGCCGCTGGCACGGGCCAGTCGCAGTACAGCCTCGGCGGTGGCCAGGTCCTGCGCAACATGGCCCAGTGATTTGTAGACGGTGATGTCATCCTTGTGCAGTCGGCCGTGGATGTCGCCGAGCAGCACTTCGCCGATTTCGCCCTGCAGATGATCGACGCGCACCTCACCGGCGGCCAGTGCGTGCAGCCATTCACCGGCCTGCACCGACGCACTGGCGCGCGCATCGACAAAAAATCGGCTGCGCTGAACCACGGCGTCATCAGCCTCCCGGGCGCTCGCATCGCTGGCCCCGACCAGGTTGACGTGTTGCCCGGGCGCCAGCCAGGCTCCGAGCAATATGGGTTCATGCGCGGCTGACACCGTACACACCACGTCAGCGCCGTTGACCGCCTCCTGCGCCGAATGCGCCACCACGACCTCGATGCCATCGAGCTGGCCCAGCTTCGCAACCAGATTCTGAGCGCCGACCGGGTGATGGTTCCACACCTGCAGCCTGCGCAGGCGCAACACCTCGCGCATGGCCTGCACATGACAAAGTGCCTGATGTCCGCTCCCCAGCAGCGCCAGTACGCTGCTGCCCGGGCGCGCCAGCGCGCGCGTTGCCACCGCGCTTGCTGCCGCGGTACGCAAAGCCGTCAGGCTGTGGCTGTCGAGCACCGCCTGCGCAGCGCCAGTGCCCAAGTTGAACAGCAATACCATGCCGGCATGGCTGGGCAGTCCTCTGGCACCGTTACCTGGATACAGTGCCAGCACCTTGACACCGAAACAGCCGTGCTCCGGCATGGCGCCAGGCATGATTCCCATCGCGTTGGGCGACTGCAATGCCATGACCTGGCGCAATGGCGCCAGCACCTGGCCGCTGGAGACAGCACGCATCGCCCCCGCAACCACGTCAATACATGGCAACATCGGCAGCAAGGCCTCGATTGCAGCCGCACCCAGTACAAGCATGGAATTCCCCCGCATGGATCATCGCGCCGGCAGTACCCCGGTCTGGCTGCCATTGTGGCTCTGTGCGGTGTTCACCTGCGCACGATTCATGCAAATGCCCCGTTCAAAGACACCGCCAGCGGGCCGCGCATTCATTGCGCGCCATGCACCCGGGCGAAAGCTGCCATACTGCCAGCCGTTTGGGGGGAAGTCGGGAATATGTTGAAGTTCACTTGTTGCGATGCCGTTGGCCAGTTTTCCGGGCGGGTCCAGGCGCAGGTCTTGCGCGGAATCCGGCGCGGCTACGAAAAGGAGTGTCTGCGCATCGATACCGCCGGCAGGCTGGCACAGACGCCTCATCCACTGGCGCTGGGCTCCAAGCTCACCCACCCCTGGATCACGACCGACTATTCGGAGGCGCTGCTCGAGTTCATCACGCCGCCGAGCAGCGAACCCGACGAACCGCTGGAGTTCCTGCGCACCATTCACCGCTACAGCGCCGCTGTACTGGGTCAAGAATCCATGTGGGCCAGCTCCATGCCGTGTGTCATCGGCGACGACGCGATGATTCCGCTGGCCAACTACGGTAGCTCGAATTCGGCCCGCATGAAATGGGTCTACCGCGAAGGCCTGGGCCTGCGCTACGGTCGCCACATGCAGACCATTGCCGGCGTGCACTACAACTGGTCGCTGCCGCAGGAGTTCTGGACCGCCTTGCATGAATGCTGCGATGCCGATGGCAATCTGCAGGACTTCATCAGCACGCGCTATTTCGGCTTGATCCGCAACTTCCTGCGTTATGGCTGGCTGATACCCTACCTGTTCGGCGCCTCGCCCGCCATCTGCGAATCGTTCCTGCAAGGACGCAAGTCGGATCTGCAGCAACTGGTGCCCGGCACCTTGTACGGGCCACATGCGACCAGCTTGCGCATGAGCGACCTGGGCTATCAGAACAGTGCCCAGGCCAATCTGAACGTGAACTTCAATTCGCTGGCCGAATACACGGCCGCGCTCGAACTTGCCATCCGCACGCCGGACCCGTACTACGAACAGCTTGGCGTCAAGGACGGTGCACACTGGAAGCAGCTCAACGCCAACCTGCTGCAGATCGAAAACGAGTTCTATGCCGCCATGCGTCCCAAACGTGTGGGCCGCGATCGCCCGGCAAAAGGCCTGCGCCTTCACGGCGTCGAATACATCGAGATGCGACTGTTCGACCTCAACCCGATGGTCGACATCGGCATCACACCCGAGCAGGGCAGTTTCGCCGACGTGCTGCTGTTGATGTGCCTGTTCCGCGACAGCCCACCCATCAGCGCACGCGAACAGGGCGAAAACGACGAAAACAAGCGCCGTATCGTCACCCGTGGCCGGCAAAGCGACCTGCACCTGATGGTGCACAACCACGAACAGCCGTTCCGCCCGTTGGCGCATGAGCTGTTCGACGACATGGCGCCATTCGCCGAGATGCTCGATACCGCCTACGGTGGATCACGTTATGCCGACGCCATGCATCTGCTGCGCAAGCGTATCGACGATCCGGACCTGACACCCTCGGCCCAGGTGCTCGAAGCGGCCCGTGCCCACGGCGGCTTCTTCAAGTACGCGATGTTTGCCTCCGAGAACCACAAGCAGACGCTGCTGGCGCAGCCGCTCGACGCGGCCACACAGGCGCGTTTCGCGCAAAGCGCGCGCGACTCGCTGGCGCAGCAAGGCCGCATCGAGGCCGAGGATACGGAAAGCTTCGAAGACTACGTGGCGCGTTATTACGCGTAGGCGTCAGCCCGACCAACCGCCGGGTAATCAGACGCGCAACTGCCCCAGCACCGCCAGCACCGGCCGCAACACGCCGGCACCGAAATTGCGCGAACGCTCGCCACTCCAGCCGGTCGACGGATCGGGCAGGTCGGCGTTGTCCTTGAACGGCATCTCGATCGTGAACGCCAGGCAATCGAAGGCCTGCGCAACCCAGTTCGTGGCCACCGTCGGATTGGCCTGCGTGGCGCGGCTTGGCCCATAGTTGACGCGGTCCTGGAAATCCGGGCTGCTGGCCATCCAGGCGGTCTTGAACGCATCCTGCAGTTGCAGCAGTCGCGGCGTGAAATCGCGGATACCCTCGGCGCCGGCAACAAAGTTGTAAGGCAGGCCCTCGTCGCCATGTACGTCCAGAAACAGGTCTACACCGGTGCGCTGCATGCTTTCGCGCACCAGCAACACCTCGGGCGAGCGCGCCATCGACGGCTCCAGCCATTCACGGTTCAGATTGGCACCCACGCTGTTGGTGCGCAGGTTGCCACGCACGCTACCGTCGGGGTTCATGTTCGGCACGACATGGAACTCGCAGCGCGACAGCAACACGCGGGCCACTGGATCGCTGGCGTCCAGCAGGCGTTCGAGCAGGCCCTCCATGAACCATTCGGCCATGGTCTCGCCCGGATGCTGGCGCGCGATCAACCAGACCTGTCGCTTGTCTGGATCGGGGACGGTACTGGTCGCGTCGGTGATGTGCAGCACATCGATATCGCGCCCTTCCAGCGTTTCGCCCAGGCGTTCGAGCGTCACATGTTCCGAGGCCGCCGCAGAGCCGATCAGGTCCAGGTGGCGCTCCCACGAATAAGGCTCGAAATACGCCAGGTAGACGCTGTGGGTATCGGGCGTGAACTGTACCGTCATCACCTGACCATCGAAGCTAGTGGGTACACGCAGCCAGTGCTGGCGGTCATGGCTGGCCAGCGCCTGGTATCCGTCCCATCCCTTGGGATAGGCGCAGGCACCCGCGTTGGTGAAACGCACTGTCACCGGCACGCCGGCTGCGCCCTGCAGGCGAAAGTAGAACCACTGCGCAAATTCGGCCGCGTTGTCGGCGCGTACCTGCAGCTCGATGTTGGCGGGGTCATCAGCACGCACCACCACGATGGCTCCGGCATCGAACTGGCTGGAAATCGTGATCGGACTCATGCCGCGGGATCCTCGGGTAGATATGTCGCGCGCAGCTCGCGCTTGAGAATCTTGCCAATCGCACTGCGTGGCAACTCGGTACACAGGCGCAGGTCGCCCAGACGCTGGGTCTTGCCCAGTTGGCCATTGGCACACTGCAGCAGTTCACTCCCCGACGTCAGGCTACCGTCGCGCAACACGACGAAAGCCACCGGCGTCTCGCCCCAACGATCGGAGGGCACGCCCACCACGGCAACGTCGGCCACCGCCGGATGCGCGCGTACAACCGCTTCGAGATCGCTCGGGTAGACATTGAATCCGCCAGTGATCACCATGTCCTTCTTGCGGTCGAACAGCGTCAGGAAACCATCATCGTCGAAACGGCCGATGTCGCCGGTACGGATGAATCGTTTGCCGGAAGTGTCGAACCACTCGGCCTCGCGCGTCTTTTCGGGCTGACCGTGATACCCCTGCATCATGCCGGCTGAATGCCCCACCACCTCCCCGGCCTGGCCGGGTCCGACCTCGATGCCGTTGTCGTCGATCAGCCGGATATCGTGGTCCTGCGCCGGCCGTCCCACCGTGTGCAACTTGTCAGGGTGAAGGTGCGCCTCCAGAATGCAGGCCCCTCCTCCCTCGGTCATGCCGTAGAACTCGACCAGGCCGCCCGGCCAGCGTTGCAATACGTCGGCCTTGAGCGCTGCGCCAAATGGCGCGCTGGTGCTGAACTTCACCTGGAAGCGCGACAGGTCAAAGCGCGCGAACTGCGGGTGCGCCATCAGGCGCTGGTATTGCACCGGCACCAGCATCGCGTGGGTCGCATTGTGGGTCTGCGCCAGCTCCAGAAAACCCAGCGCATCGAACTTGGGCATCAACACCGCTGTAGCACCGAAGGCCAAGGTCGGCGCGACCACGACCAAGGTGGTGTTGGAGTAAAGCGGTGTGGACACGATGGTCGTCGTAGCCGGCCCATAACCATAGGCGCAGCCGCGCATGACATGGGTCCAGCGCATGCCGTGCGACTGCACGATGCCCTTGGGTTCGCCCGTGGTGCCCGACGAATAGATGATGTTGAACGGGTCTGGCGGCGCGATCGCGACATCGTGCGGCACCGCCCCCGGCGCGCCCAGCCAGGCAAGCAGCTGCGGCGTTTGTTGCACGGTCTGCACGGTCATCAACATACGGGGCACGCCGTGCAACCCGTCCGGCCCCAGCGCCGCGTCGCCGGCGGCATCGACGAACACCATGCGGGCCTGGGCATCGCGCAGCATGCGTCCCAGGCCGGCGGCACCCGAGCCCGGCGCCAATGGGGCCACGGCCACGCCGGCACGCAAGGCACCCAGGAATACCGCCAGATACAGCGCCGACATCGTTGCGCAGATCGCGACGCAGTCGCCTCGCCCCAGGCCGTCACGTTGCATGCCGACGGCGACCCGGTCCATCAGCGCGTCGAGGCCCGCATAGTCCAGCACATCGGCTCCGTCCACCAGCGCCCGCTGCCGCGGCATCTGCTGCGCATGGCGACGGATACATTGCGCCAAGGTATCAAAGGTCGGAACGGCGTGGCTGTTCATTTAAAAGTTCATCTGGAATTCCGCCAGGCGCAATGAATTACCTGTCAGAAGGCCAAGCATAACCGGGCCGATAACCGGATCGACAGGCCCCACCTCGGCGCATCGCGCAAGTCGGGGCCGGATCGCGTAGCAGCATCCTTCACCCGGCGCGGTCAAAGCACTTTCGGAGACAATCGACGTCCTGCGCATGCCGCCTGAGCGCCGCCAACAACCCATGATTGACGGGTCCGGTGCGCCTTGCCGCTCCCCTCACCCCCTTTTTCAGGACTCCTCGACATGACCTATCCGAACGTACAACTGCTGATCAACAACGAATGGCGCCCCGCGCGTGGGGAGGCGACGATCGATGTACACAACCCGGCCGACGGCAAGGTCATCGGCACCGTGGCCAAGGCCGGCATCGCCGATCTGGACGACGCGCTGGCGGCAGCTGCCAAGGGATTTGACATCTGGCGCAACACTTCGGCCTTCGAGCGCGCCCGCGTGATGCGCGCCGCTGCCGCCCTGCTGCGTGAGCGCAGCGACGCGATCGCCCACATGATGACGCTCGAGCAGGGCAAGCCACTGGCCGAAGCCAAGGTCGAGGTGGCGTCGGCCTCCGACATCATCGAATGGTTTGCCGATGAAGGCCGGCGCGTCTATGGCCGCCTCGTGCCACCACGCGCCATGAATGTGCAGCAGATGGTGATCAAGGAACCGGTGGGCCCTGTGGCGGCATTCACGCCTTGGAACTTCCCGATCAACCAGGTGGTACGCAAGATGGCCGCCGCACTGACGACCGGTTGCTCGATCATCGTGAAGGCCGCCGAGGAGACGCCCGCATCGCCCGCTGAACTGGTGCGCGCCTTTGTCGACGCCGGCATGCCCGCAGGCGTCGTCGGCCTGGTTTATGGCGACCCGGCCGAGATCAGCGGCTACCTGATTCCACATCCGGTGATCCGCAAGATCACCTTTACCGGCTCCACGCCGGTGGGCAAGCAACTGGCGGCACTGGCCGGCCAGCACATGAAACGCGCCACCATGGAACTGGGTGGTCATGCGCCGGTAATCGTGGCCAAGGATGCCAACATCGCGCATGCGATCAAGATGATCTCGGGCGCCAAGTTCCGCAACGCCGGCCAGGTCTGTATCTCGCCGACCCGTTTTCTGGTCGAGGAAGATGTGCGTGAGGAATTTGTCGCCGGTTTCCTGCAATACATGAAGGGCCTCAAGGTCGGCAACGGCCTCACCGATGGCACCCAGATGGGCCCGCTGGCCAACCCGCGTCGCGTCACCGCGATGGCGGAACTCACAGCCGACGCCGTCAAGCGCGGCGCGACCGTGGCCGCCGGCGGCGAGCGCATTGGCAGCGAAGGCAATTTCTTTGCACCCACGCTGCTGCTCGATGCACCACTGGACAGCGCGGTGTTCAACAGCGAGCCCTTCGGCCCGATGGCGGCAGTGCGCAGCGTCAAGAGCATTGACGAAGCCATCGCCGAGGCCAATCGCCTGCCGTTCGGCCTGTCCGCGTATGCCTTTACCAGCTCGATCAAGACCGCACACCAGTTCAGCAGCCAGATGCAGACCGGCATGTTGTGGATCAACCAGCCGGCTGCCCCCTGGCCCGAACTGCCGTTCGGCGGCGTGAAAGACTCCGGCTACGGCAGCGAGGGTGGCCCGGAGGCGCTCGAGTCTTACCTGGCGACCAAGACCGTTGTGATGATGAGCGTGTGACGCAGGCCGACACCGCCAAGGCGCCGGGGTTCGATACCCTGGCACTCAAACCCGGCGCGCTGGAGAACCTGCAAAGCCTGGGATATGAGGCCATGACGCCGATCCAGGCCGCCAGCCTGCCCCCGGCGCTGGCCGGCAAGGACCTGATTGCACAAGCGCAGACCGGCAGCGGCAAGACGGCCGCCTTCGCGCTGACGCTGCTGACCAACCTGAATCCGCGGCGTTTCGCGGTGCAGGCCCTGGTGTTGTGCCCGACACGCGAGCTGGCTGATCAGGTCACGACCGAAATCCGCCGCCTGGCGCGGGCCGAGGAAAACATCAAGGTCGTCACCTTGTGCGGTGGCGTGGCGCTGCGCGGCCAACGCGCATCGCTGGAGCACGGCGCACATATCGTGGTCGGCACGCCGGGTCGCGTGATGGACCACCTGGCGCGCGCGTATCTGACGCTGGAGGCGCTCAACACCCTGGTGCTCGACGAAGCCGACCGCATGCTGGACATGGGCTTTGTCGAGGACATACAAACCGTGGCGAAACAGTGCCCGGCGGAACGCCAGACCCTGCTGTTTTCGGCCACCTACCCGGAAGGCATCGACAAGCTGGCGCAGCAGTTCATGCGCGCGCCGGTGCGCATCGAGGTTGCCGCGCGCACCACCGGGCCGCAGACCGAGCAGCGTTTCTACGAGGTGACACGTGCCAACCGGTACGAAACGGTGGCGCTGCTGCTGAACCATTTCCGCCCCATCAGCACGCTGGCGTTCTGCAATACCAAGCTGCAATGCAAGGAACTGGTAGCCCTGCTGCAGCAGCAAGACGTCAGCGCCATGGCCTTGCACGGCGAACTCGAACAGCGCGACCGCGACCAGGTGCTGGCGCAATTTGCCAATCGCAGCTGCTCGGTGCTGGTGGCCACCGATGTGGCATCGCGCGGGCTCGATATCGCGCAACTCGAGGCGGTGATCAACGTCACCATCACGCCCGACCCGGAGGTCCACGTGCACCGCATCGGGCGCACCGGGCGTGCGGGCGAGACCGGCCTGGCACTGAGCCTGGCCAGCATGGACGAAATGGGATCGGTCGGCAAGATCGAGCAGTATCTGAAGCAGGCGTCAGTCTGGTTTCCACGCGATGGACTGACGCCCAGCGGCAGCGGCCCACTGCTGCCGCCGATGGTGACGCTGCAATTGCTGGGTGGGCGCAAGGAGAAGATTCGTCCGGGCGACGTGCTCGGCGCGCTGACCGGGCCGCAGGGCGGCTACACGCGCGAGCAGATCGGCAAGATCAACGTGACCGAGTTCACCACTTTTGTTGCGGTCGAACGCGCCATCGCCAAGGAGGCGATGCGCAAACTCAACGCCGGCAAGGTCAAGGGCAAGAGTGTCAAGGTGCGGCTGCTGGACTAGCTGCGCGCGTGTGTCACGCCGCCATCGACGATTAACGTGGAACCGACGACGTAGTCTCCGGCACGCGAAGCCAGATAGATCGCGGCGCCCGCCATGTCATCCGCGGTGCCGATCCGGCCGGACGGGATACGCGCCGATACCGCGTCGCCATGGTCGCGCGCATCCTTGTTCATGTCCGAGGCAAACGCACCGGGTGCAATGGCCGTGACGACGATGTTGTCCTTTATCAGCCGTAGTGCCATGCGCCGCGTCAGGTGGATCAGGCCGGCCTTGCTGGCGGCATAGGAATAGGTTTCCTGCGGGTTGACCGAAACGCCATCGATCGACGCGATGTTGATGACCTTGGCCGGCCGCGTCTGCGCGGCGATGCGCAAGGGCGCGGTCAGCGCCTGGGTCAGGAAAAACGGCGCCTTGAGGTTCAGGTTCACCACCTTGTCCCAGCCGCTTTCCGGGAACTCATCGAAGTCGGCACCCCAGGCCGCACCCGCGTTGTTGACCAGGATGTCGAGCCGGTCCTCTCGCTCAGCAAAGCGCTGCGCCAGTGCCTTGGCCCCCGCCACACTCGACACGTCAGCCGGAATCGACACGCAGGGCCCGATCTTGCACATTTCGGCGGCCGCCGTGTCGCAGGCCGTCGCCTTGCGCGATGAAATATACACACGTGCACCCTGTGCCAGGAAACCTTCGGCAATCATCCGGCCGATACCACGAGACCCCCCGGTGACAAGCGCCGTGCGGCCATGCAGTGAAAAAAGATCGGTCATGTCGATGCTCCTCATATTGCGTTTTCAACGAGCGCTCCGTACACCGCCGGCGACCGACGCGTGACCCCGAAGGTTAACCGTTCGCCAGACCGACTTGCTGCACACAGACTCGGGGCATACCCTAGTTACGTCCAAGACCGCCACGTGGCGGTGCCATCGCTGCACTCACACGCTGACGCACTCGACAAGGATATCGACCAGCCGCTGCGGCTCACTGATCATCGGGTCGTGACCAGTCGCCATCTCGACGATGCGCGCGCCAGGTTGCCATGCGCCTTCCCAGAAACTGGCACTGCGCACACGGGTGCGGATCGCATCGATCGTGGCCAGCGCCGGCGTTGTGCAGTCGATGAAGGTACGTGGCACCGACGCGACTCTTTGGACATCGAACTCCAGCGGCATCTCGTAGGTATGGCCCGGATGTGGCGTCTGGCGACGCCGGACCCAGGCATGGTCCGGCCCATCGAGACCGAAAACCACCGGATCGGGTGCGGGAAACGCAAACACGGATGATGCCCGCGCCGCGTCGAGCCGCCCCTTGCGGGTGGCGGCCGTATGGGTGCTGCTCCAGGATTCGCCCGGTTTGGGTACGACCGCGTCGAGGTAGACCAGATGCGCCAGTCTGTCCGCCATGCGGTCGGCCACGGCCGTCACCAGCATGCCTGCGTAGCTGTGACCGACCAGAACCACGCCTTGCATCTCTTCGGCCTCGATCGCACCGATCACATCCTGCACGTGGGTCTGCAGGTCAATACCCGCATGCAACAGGTGCGCACGCTCGCCCAGACCGGTCAAGGTCACCGCATGGGCACGATGACCCGCGCGCACCAGCGCCGTGGTCACATCGCGCCAGCACCATGCGCCATGCCAGGCGCCGTGCACCAACAAGAAATCGGCCATCGCAATTTTTCCTTTCCAGGCAGCCACTCACACGGCTGTGTCAACGGTACATTAGAGTCGATTCATGATCGACACGCCCACGATCCAGGTTGCGCACTTCCGCCAGGTGCTGCTTTGGCCATTGCGATTGATGCACCAGGGCAGTGGCGACGACTCCCACGTCCGGCCCTGGGAACTGCTGCAGGCCATGGGCGACACATGCCCCTGGCGCGAGGTCGACGACGAATACACCGGCTCGGCAGATCAGTTTCACGAGCGGCATTACAACGAGTTTGTGACCTTTCTGCCCTATGTGCAGCAGTTCCTGTACGGCGAAGGTCGGGTGGCGCACGGCCATGGCAGCCGGACCTCGAAGTCGCCGATGCGGGTGTTCCGTCGCAGCGACGTACGTCAGGCCCGGATGGTGCTGCGTCCCGGCGACGCGCCGCTGCTGCTGGACATCGTGCATGTGGACCTGTATTTTTTTCTGGACGTCGACCTGGTACTGCTCAATGTCGAAGTCAGTACCGACCAGCTGCCGCTGACACAAGCCCAGGAGCTGATGTACCGGTTCGGACGTGGCTATCCGGCTGGCTGGCAGGCGAACGGCCAGGCCATGCATTGCCTGGCGAACATCGAATGGCTCGGACAAAACGGCGCGGTACTCGCGCGCTCCGACGCGCACGACAAGGAACTGTTCCTGGCGCATGTAGCCCATCACCGTGCCCCGCGTATCGCAGCCCACTGGGACTGGATGCTGCAACCGCTGGTGAGTGACCATTGCGAGCAGCCCGGCGCGTTGCGTTACCGTCAGATCGAGTACTACCGCATGCCACTGATGGCCTATCTGGCCGTCGACAAGCCCGAGTTGCTGACCCGAACCGATTTCATCCGCCTGGGTCTGGTGACCGGCGCCGGATCCGCCAACGCCGATCCATCCAGCGATCTGCCCTATTCCGAGCAGCACCTCAGCGACTTTGAACAAAAGTACTGTTATGACCGGTTCTGGACCCGCACCGGCGCCGCGCCGTATACGCGCTACCTGTGCACCGGCCATTCGATGGTGGTGATCGGCCATGCGCATTCCGAGTTCTTCACGTGCCGCGACCGCGGCGTGCTCTCGCAGTTCCGCCACCAGCATTTCCTGTTGTTCCTGATTGCGCATTTCCAGAAGGCGGCGCTGCTGATGTTCTCGCAGCGGCTGGTCGAGGCACTCAAGCAACTCGACGTCAACGAGTTGTCCAGCGTGCGGCGTTTCAAACGCGCGATCCGCGCCAGCTTTGCAGGTTTTCTGCGTTTTACCCATCGCTACTGGTTCCATGAGGTCGCCGAACAGGCCCAGGCGAAGGCACTTTTCCAGATGTGTGTCCGGCACCTGGGCCTGGACCCGTTGTATGCCGAGGTGAAGGAGCGCATCGCCGACATGAACAGCTATCTGGAGGCCGACAGCCTGCGTCGCCAGGCCAACACCGTGGTGCGTCTCACGGTAGTGACCATCTTTGGCCTGATCGGCACCGTGTCCACCGGCTTCCTGGGCATGAACCTGTTGGCCGAAGCCGATTCGCCACTGGCGATCAAGCTGATGATTTTTGGCGTGGTGTTTTTGCTCACGCTGGCCTTGACGGTCTACACCATGGCCAAGTCCAAACGCCTGTCCGACTTTCTCGATGCCTTGTCGGACGAGCGCCTCAGTGCCTGGCAGAAGTGCAAATCCCTGGCGCAGGTCTGGCGCAGTGGGGCCGACTGAGGTCGGACGCAGTTGAACCATGCCACGCGACGCGCCATGACCGACATCCTGACCATCACCCTCAATCCCGCACTGGATGTGGCCACCTCCTGCCAGCAGTTGCAGCCCAGCCACAAACTGCGCTGCACCCATGCCGAACGCTTCCCCGGTGGCGGGGGCATCAATGTGGCGCGCGTCGTGCAACGGCTGGGGGGTGATTGCCTGGCGCTGTATCTGGCGGGCGGCGTGGTCGGCCAACGGCTGCAGGACCTGGTGCAGGCGGAACAGGTGCCCGGCCACCGGCTGCCAATTGCCGACGAGACGCGCGAGAGTTTTTCGGTATTCGAAACCAGCACAGGGCACGAATACCGCTTTGTATTGCCCGGGCCCGACGTCACTGCAACCGAATGGCAGGCCTGCGTGGACTTTGTCGGCTCCATCGACCCGCCGCCCCGCTACGTGGTGCTCAGTGGCAGCCTGCCGCCCTCGTTGGCCATCGACAGCTATGCGCAACTGGCTTCGCTGGCCCGATCACGCGGCTGCAAGGTCGTGCTGGACAGCTCCGGCGCGCCATTGGCCGCAGCCCTGGCCGTCGGCGTGTTTCTGGTCAAGCCGAGCCTGCGCGAGTTGTCGGACCTGACCGGTGCGCCTTTGGAAGATGAAACCCAATGGCGCGCCGCGGCCCAAACCCTGGTACAGAACGGCCGCGCGCAATGGGTGTCGCTGAGCCTTGGCGAACGCGGAGCGATGCTGTTCAGCGCGCAAGGCACGTGGCGCTCGGATGCGTTGAAGGTGGCGGTGAAGAGCACGACCGGGGCCGGCGATAGCTTTCTGGCTGCGATGGTGTGGGCGCTGAACCAGCAGATGCCACCTGCACAGGCGTTCCGTTACGGTGTCGCGGCCGGTTCGGCGGCCTTGCTGCATCTTGGAACAGGTTTGAGCCAGGCGGACGATGTGGCACAACTGGTGCGCGAGGTGCAGGTGACTGCGTTAGCCGGCTGAAAAGAGAACCGCGCCGTCATCCAGCGCCGCTTCTCATGGGTCGCCCTCGATCACATATTGCGCCGGTACTGCCCCCCCACCTCGAACAGGGCATCGGTAATCTGCCCCAACGAACAAACGCGCACCGCATCCATCAACACCTCGAACACGTTGCGATTTTCGATCACCGCCTGCTGAAGCCGCTTGAGCATCGCAGGTGACTGCGCTGCGTGACGCTGGTGGAACTGTGCCAGACGCGCGAGTTGACTCTGCTTTTCTTCGTCGGTCGAACGCGCCAGTTCCAGCTTGTCCTGCACCGCATCGCCATGGGGATTGCGGAAGGTGTTGACGCCGACGATTGGCAACTCACCGGTGTGCTTGAGCATTTCGTAATGCATCGATTCGTCCTGGATACGGCCGCGCTGGTAGCCGGTTTCCATGGCACCGAGCACGCCACCGCGCTCGGCGATGGCAACGAACTCCGACAGCACCGCCTCCTCGACGAGCTCTGTCAGCTCCTCGATGATGAACGCGCCCTGGCTCGGGTTCTCATTCTTGGCCAGCCCCCATTCGCGGTTGATGATGAGCTGGATCGCCATCGCCCGGCGCACGCTGTCTTCGGTGGGTGTCGTGATCGCTTCGTCAAACGCATTGGTGTGCAGGCTGTTGCAGTTGTCGTAGATCGCGATCAGGGCCTGCAGCGTGGTGCGGATATCGTTGAACTGGATCTCCTGCGCATGCAGGCTGCGCCCGCTGGTCTGGATATGGTATTTGAGTTTCTGGCTGCGCTCGTTGGCGCCGTATTTCTCCTTCATCGCCACCGCCCAGATGCGCCGCGCGACCCGTCCCATGACGGTGTACTCCGGGTCCATGCCGTTGGAGAAAAAGAAGCTCAGATTCGGTGCGAAGTCGTCGATGTGCATGCCGCGCGCAAGGTAGGCCTCGACAAACGTGAAGCCATTCGACAACGTGAACGCGAGCTGACTGATCGGGTTCGCACCTGCCTCGGCAATGTGGTACCCGCTGATCGACACGCTGTAGAAATTGCGTACCCGGTTGTGCACGAAAAACTGCGCGATATCACCCATGACCTTGAGACTGAACTCGGTCGAAAAGATGCAGGTGTTCTGACCCTGATCTTCCTTCAGGATGTCGGCCTGCACCGTGCCGCGCACGTTCTCCTGCACCCATTCGCGGATTTTTTCGGTTTCGGTGTCCGTCGGTTCGCGGCCGTTGTCGGCTCTGAACTTTTCG
>JBKJRR010000417.1:0-14290 GCA_046594635.1 Burkholderiaceae bacterium | reverse complement strand
GTTGATGGTGGCATTGTTAAATGTCTGCGTGCCTTGAAAGGCCAGTGCGGCATTCGAGCCGGTCACATTCGCCACACCCGGCGCCGCACCAGCTTCGGTCAACAACGTGAGCCCGTTGAAAATCCGCACCCGGCTGTTGGCGCCCGACAAGTCCAGCGTGCCGCGCAAGGTTACCCCGTCCAGCGTGTTCGTTGCGCTGGTAAACGCCAGCCCCGCACTGCCATTCTGCTGCACCGTCGCGCTCAGGATCGTGCCGCCATTGAGGGTGAAATTGCCACCCAGAACCGTCAAGGTTCCTCCGTTGAGCGCCAGTGTCTGCGAGGTGGTGCTCGTGCCACCACCCGACCCATCCGAGTTGGAATTCAGCGCCAGATTCAGCTTGCCGGCGCCGGTGGCACTGATACCGGCATTGATATTGATATTGTTGTGCGCCGACAGTGTCAGGGTGGCATCTCCGCCGGCGGTCTTGACGATGGCATTGGCGATGGTGATGTCACCGGCCTGGGTATTTGCCCCAGCGGTCGACGTCGTGACGGTGACGTTGATGCCCGCGTTGAGGGCCGCCTGGATCGTGGCCACCGTGATGATTGCGGTGTCGGCCGTGGTGATGAAATTGGGGTCGCCGGTGACATTGGCATCCGGCCCGGTGGTCTGGATCGTGACGTTGTTCGGATCGAGCAGCCACAGCCCGCCCTTGCCGGCAGGCGCACTGGCGTCAGCCACCTGCGTCACCTCGAGCATGCGCTTTCCCGATGTCTCGATGTTGCCGCCGTTCCCGCCCAGTGCACCGCCGCGTGCCGCGATCTTTCCGTAGATGCGCGCGGTGTCGTTGGCCCACACAACGACCAGGCCGCCGTTGCCGCGCAGGTCCGCGTTGGCGTACAGCGTGGCCGATTGGGCCAGGTAGGTAAATTGGCTGGTAATGATGTTCGGGTTCAGGCCCTGCCAGCCGCCGCCAACGAGGATTTCGCCGCCACCCAGGGGGCCGGACGCGTCGATGACCGCGTTCTCGCCGATCGTGACCGAACGCCCGAGGATGCGGATGCTGCCGCCCACGCCGTAGCCGGGCGCAGGCGCTGACGGAAGCGCCGGTCCCAGCGGCAGGGCAGGAGACTGTGGGTCTGGGCGGCTGGGCACCAGCGGGTCTGGCTGGCCTGTAGCGACAACCGATGCCGGCGCGGCTGGCCTGACCAGGCTGGCTGAGGGTGCCTGGACTGGCAGGGGAGCAGCTCCCGCCAGCGCTACGGGGAACGCCATCGCGACGAGCGCCGCGCCTGCGTCGAGCCCAACGCTTGAGGTGCCTTGCGCCGCATCCTGAACGGTGGCGGCCACAGCGGGCTGTGCTGGCGCCAGTCCGATCGACCCGGTTACGGCCGGTGTTCTGGTCACCGCAGCGCCCGGCCCGGATGGGTTCCCCGCGCCTGGGGCTATCCCAGCCGGCGCTGGTGAAGTCGCTATCCATGCCGCCGCCATGTTGTCGGCCGTGGACGCACCGTTACCGGCTGCGCCCGGTTGTGGCGCCAGCGCAGGCAACGCGCGCGCCGATATCTGTCCCTGCACCGTCGTCGTGCCGATATCGGCCTGCACCAGCACCTCACCACCACCAGGCCCGTTGGCCTCGATGACACTCGAGGGCGTCAACGTGACCGAATTTTTCGCGCGCAGCGTGACCTTGCCGTTTTCGCCGACCACGGCCGAGTTGGCCTGAATGGTGCCGCTGTTACGCACCAGGCCACCGTAGATGGACACATGTCGGCCGATCAGGGTACCGATATTGATGGCTTCATGTTCGTCGTTGCTGATTTCGACCCGGATCGACGGGCGGTCGATGTCGGAGATTTCGACGCTGCGTCCGGCCGCCAGCAGGATATGCCCGCCTGGCGCTTCAATCAGGCCGGAGTTGGCCACCCGCGGTGCGACCAGTACCACGTGACCACCGGCGGCAGTTCGGATACGACCATCGCTGCGCACCTCACCGGCACCGGGCGTCTCGCCAAAGCGCAGTCGCCCGGCCAAGAAGTCCTGATCGCTCATGCGCAGCGACGACACCACCAGGCCTGCGACATCGACCTGCGAACCAGCGCCGAAAACGATGCCGTTGGGATTGATCAGAAAGACCCGCCCGTTGGATTGCAACGCACCCAGGATGTGCGAGGGGTCCGCACCGACCACACGGTTGAGTACCGCGCTGGCGGCGCTTTGCTGCATGAAACGCGTCAACTCGCCCCGGTTGATGCCGAAACTCTGCCAGTTGATGATGGCGCCCGGTGAGTTGGTGATGGTCAGCGCCGGGCCGCTGGACTGGAAACTGGCCTGCCCGCTGACCACTTGTGGGGCCTGCGGGTTGGCGGTGGCTCCGGCGGCGGCCAGCGCCATCAGGTAGACCGCGGCCCGTCGGTGCGAAGGGTGCAACGCAAACGGCGGGCTGACGGACGGATGGTTTCTCATTTTTCCCCCTGGTCGCTGGGCCACGGCTGACACGGGCATGCTATTACAGCTGGCATGCGCGTGCGAGTTCCTGGTCAGCTGTCTATCGATTCGTCGTGACAATTCCCACGTTTTGCCCCGGTGCGTCAACACCTGATCGGACATCGGTCATTGCCTGACATCCGGTGGTCAGGAATTTCGCATCTCGCGGCTGTTCGTCGCGGGTGCTTAGAACACCCATATGGCACTGCCGTGCAGACGCCAGTTGCCCCGCGCACTGGCGCTGCTACCCCCGGTGTTTTGAACTCCGTCCAAAACATAGCCGTAATCGAACTTGAAGCTGGCACTGCGGGCCCAGCTGCCACGCAGCCCCAGGCCTATGCTGGAGATGGACTGCGACGTGATGGTGCCGGGTGCGACGTTGTAGCGTACCCAACCAGCGTCGAAGAAGGCGATGGGCTGCAGGCGCAATTCGGCCTGCCCGGTCCGGGGGCCGAGGTCCGGACCCCAGACCTCGAATCCGACGCGGACGCCGCGGTCACCCGCCACTTCGCGCTCGCCAAAGCCGCGCACCGAGTCGGCACCACCAACGCCGAACTGCTCACCCGAGATCAGCAGGTCGCGCGTGTACTGGCCGTTGAAGGCGCCGCGCACGGACCAGTCGGTGGACAGGCGCTCGGTGAAACTGGCCGAGTAGCGAAGGGTCGTGAATGCCGCGTCGGCGCCGGCACGGGCCCCGGGCTGGTTGAACGCCGCAGTATCCCCCTTGGAGCCACCCGGAATATTGCGCGTGACGGTCACCGACGCGGCGATGTCGCGCTGGGCATTGCGCAGGTTCCCGCTATAGGTCAATCCGAGCGGACGCACGCGCAGGTTGGGCACCAGGCTGGCACCGCCCGCTGCCAGTGTCACGCTGCTGTCGTAGCTGCGCTGGTCCAGTGAGTACGACAGGCGCTGTTGCCATTCGCCCTGCGTCTTGAGGCGCTGGTTGTAGCGGGCGCCCAGGATCAGCCCGCTGCCACTGACCGAAAACAGTTCGACGCGTCCCGAGTCGACATTCGAATAACCGAGTGTGAAATCCATCGAATCGCCACCCATGGCATACAGCGGGACGCGGTAACCCAGGCCCAGGATTCCGACATTATTGAAGCGGGTCGGGCTGGTCAGCAACTGGAGCGACAGCGCGTGGTCGCGGTCGAACAGGTTGGAATGCAGGTAAGACAAACCGAGCCGGTAACGCCCGGTCGTGATGCTGCCCGTGTTGTCGAGCGACAGCAGGAAACGCGTCGGTACATCGTCATTGACCCGTACCAGCGCGTCCGTCAGCCGCGAACCCTCGGCCTGGCGGAACGTGACACCGGTGTACTTGGAGAAACTCTCGTTGGCCAGATCCAGGTTGGACTGCAGTGCGTCAACATTGACCACCTGTCCCGGCACAAGCGCCGGCAGCGAGCGCAGGATATTCGCTTCGCTGCGCAATTTGCTGCCCTCGACCGTGACCCGGTCGAGTCGCGCCTCGACCACCAGCAGGCGTACCACCCCTTCTTGCAGGTCCTGCTCGGGGACCTCGATCTTGACCGAACCGTAGCCGGCCTTGAGGTAGGCTTTCTCCAGGGCTTCGAGCGCCAGCTGGATGGTATCGAATGACGATTTGGGCCCGGTGAAGGGCATTACGGTCAGGCTGACCTGGTCCTGCGGCAACAACGAGTTGCCTTCAACCTGGTAGCCGCGAATCGCGAAGCGTGCAGCGTCCTGTGCAGGCGTGGCCACCGGCGTCCACAAGAGTGCCGCAAGTGCGAAGGCTCCCAAAAGACGTTGCAGGCTCACGCTAGCGCCACCCGGATGTTGTAGGTGGCGCCATTCTAGGTGGCGTGCGCGCCAGCGTCGAATGATTCAGTAAAGCTGGCGTGGCGAGGCTGCCACAGGGCTTCACCAACCGCCAAAGCGGGGCCTCTATGCAGTGACAAAGATCCAACCCTTTTTGAGCGGGTGGCCGATGACGGCCGCTAGAACCGACAGACCCATGTTGTCCTGCGTCCCTGGACCCCGCCCTGCCACGACCCTATCGAACAACACGCAAACGCCAGCAATTGGCCTCGGCTGTCATCAGGTGCCGCGCATTGTCGTAATCCAGCGCGCCGGGCCGGGTCTGATCGGGTCTTGAAACGCCGGCAACACCTTCGATATCTACAGAAATCAGCACTCTCATGGATTCTCCATTTTCAACAGGTCACGCCAGTCGGGTAGTACTTCGGTCAACGCCTTTCGCGTGTGAGCGAGAAAGCCGGTGACAGAACGGGCGTGCAGCAGTGCATGCACGATGGCCTGTTCGGTGGCGTCGGCAACTCCCTGAAACAGGGGGTCGAGCGTGGCGTCGTGCAGCATCGCGATCGCGGGCATCGGCCTGGACGCGGCCTGTGGCACGGTATAGGCAGTGGAAAAGGCCAGTGCGATGTCGCCACTGCCGTGGCCGAAGACTGAACCCGTGCGCGCCAGTCCCGCGCCGGCGCGCAGTGCCAGCCGGCGCAACTGGCGAGCGTCCAGCGGCGCGTTGGTGGCGATCAAGGCAATGATGGAGCCTTTTTCCGGGTCCGGCCCGGTGTGCGTATCGCGCTTGTGCAGCCGCGCTTCAAGCATTGCGCCAACAGCGTGCCCGGCCAGCACCAGTTGCGCAGCGCGCCCATAGTTGGCCAGTACCAGTGCACCGACCATGTACGCGGCGCCGTTGGGCATGGCGATCTTGCGCGAGGCGGTGCCGACGCCGCCCTTGCAGCCAAAGCTCGACATGCCGCGCCCGGCGCCAATCGAACCTTGCGCCACCTCGACGCCGGCCGTCGTGCTTGCCTGCAGATAATGCGCCTCGGCAAGCGCCATTTGTTGAATGTCATTGAGGTATCCGTCGTTGCACTCGAATACCAGCGGGTTGACGGTGCTCATGCCCCGGCCGCAGTCCGGATTGTCCGCAATACATTGGCGAATCTGGGCATTGGCCACGCTGGCGACCGAAAAGGTGTTGGTCAGGGCAATCGGCGTTTCAAGCACCCCGAGCTCCTCCACCTGCACCAGACCGATGCTCTTGCCGAAGCCGTTGAGTACGAAGGCGGCCGCAGGCACACGATCCAGATAGGGATTGCCCGCGTGCGGATGCACGACGGTCACTCCGGTCTGCACGGGCCCATCATCCAGGCTGCAGTGCCCCACCGTGACGCCAGTGACGTCGCTGATCGCGTTGTGGGGCCCGGCCGCCAGGTGGCCCACATGCGGAAACCGTTCGTATGCCTTCATGAATGACAGGACTCCGTGCTCATGGGTATTCGTTCTTGACGTGAAGGGCAGGACGCTGTCGCCTACCCCGTTGGCGCCGATTGAACAGGTACCCACCATGCTGCTTGAAAGTGGAGCCAACACGAGTCGTTGATGTGGAGGTCAGTGACCCTGGAGCAGTGTAGCCAACCGTTGCGACGGTATGACAGCGATTCGGAGTGGGGCATTGTGCAGATGGCCCGTACCGCTTCATGGCCTGACCCGACGCCATTTTCGTACCAGAGCAAATCGCGCGATTTGCCATGTTGTATTCGGGCGTTTACCGCGCAATGCCGTGGCGCGTGGCGGCAGCTTTCTGACCTTGCCAGCGCTGGTGTTCACGGGGTTGCCGCCAGTGGTTGCGAACGCAACCGGCACGCGCAGCGGGCGCACGGTTGCAAATGGTCCACTTGCTGGGCGCGGGCGCTGCGGCGCAGTTGCAGCAGCAGCTGGGCCTGTACACTGAATTCGAAGAAGCGCCAATCGCGCAAACCTGTGACGAGCAGGACTGCGTTCTGATCGTCGTCGGCAAGCACGGCCACAATGTGATCAAGGACCTTCTGCTGGGCAGCGTCACTTCGCATGTGTTGACCGAATCCGTCAGCGACTTGCGGGCGTCGACGTCTACCAACCGCGTTTGACGACTCGGGCTGCGTTGTATTCAGCCTAAAACTTCGAAGGCCGTCAACGCCCAGGCTGTAAGGACTCGGGCCATGTTCTCCATACACCTCGCCGGTTGCGCGATTTGCAGCCAACGCGCATCGCGTCAGAGAAGCATTTTGTACTCAGCGTACCCCCCGGCCCATTCGCATCAACTCGGCGGAAAGGTTTTGCCAGGGGATGTCAAAGCCTGGAGCCGTTCGCAAAGGTATCTGGGAACCTTGTTCCAGTGCCCAACCAACGCCTGCGTGTACGCTGTCGATCACGGGAACCGCCACCTCGTGCTGAATTTCCGCAGCGATACCGACAACGCCTGCGCCTCCCAGGATCAACGACTGCACGTCCGTACGCTCAAGTACGTCGTTGCAGGCCTGGGTCAGTAGACGTAGCGCATGTGGACGATCGGCAGCCAGCTGATCGCCCTGCAGATCGACCGCATGAACGGTAGCCAGTTGATCTCCAAAGCCTGTGCTCAAGGCCAGTCGAAGCAAGATTGGTTCCCACGCCCGCCCACCGGTAACGACGGCAAAACGGCCATGGCGTGCCGCGGTGATGAACGAGGCTTCTGCCAGTCCGGTCACCTGCACCGGGCTGCAAAGGCGCAGCGCCGCAAGGCCCGGGTCACCGAAACAGCCAATCAGCACGCGGTCGGGGGTAGCCTGTCCATCCGATAGTGCAGCCGCCCATGCGTCGAGTGTTGCGTGCGCGGCGACGGCGTAGCTGGCCTCATCGGCGATGTACGGCGCGCCGAACCGTGCGGTAACGGTACGGGTCGATATTTGTGGACCTGCCAACACCTGCGCGCTTCTTTGAAGCAGCGCAGTGATTGCTGCGGAAGTATTTGAATTGATTACCAGCAGCTGGCGTGTGGCAGGTCCTGGAGATGCAATCGGGCCGGCACGCACGCACCCGGATGTTTCCTTAGCAGGTAGGGTGGGGACCGGTTTGGTGCACATGATGATCCGTAGCATACCAATATTGTTAACAATAAATAGGAAATATTGTTAATATTGTGTTGACTTGAATTTCTAAGTGTGCACAATCTGGCCTTCAATTGTTGCGAAAGTAGTCCTGTGCCATCAGTCAAAACAAGCGTCAAGTCACCCGTTGCTGCTGAATCAGCGAAGCCGCGGCTGGATGAGGATGAAGAGGCCCGACTACAAAAGCAACTCTCCGACGCGATCTACGAGCACCGGATCCCGCCCGGCACCAAGTTGCCCGAGATTGATCTGTGCCGTATTTATGGCGTGACGCGCGGTGTGATCCGCAAGGTGCTCAGCCGGCTGGCTGCGGAGCAGATGGTTGACCTGTTCCCCAATCGGGGGGCTTTTGTCGCCCGGCCATCGGTGGACATGACGCGCGACGTATTTGCGCTGCGCCGCATCATGGAGGGCGGGGTTGTGCGTTGCCTGGGTCACACCCAGAACAATCAGACCTGGCTCAGCGACGTGCGGCAACAGGTGGCCGAGGAGCGCGAGGCCAACCGCGCCGGCGATACCGGTCGCTATATCCGGCTGGCCGGCAAGTTCCACCTCGATCTCGCTGCGGCGACCGGCAACGCCGCGCTGGAGCAGCATCTGCGGCGCGTCGTTTCCCAGACCTCGTTGATGGTGGCGCTTTATGAATCACCGGGGAGCAACAACTGCTCGGTGCTGGAGCATCTGGAAATCCTTGATGCGATCCAGGCGCGTGATTTTGCCAAGGCCGAACAACTGATGGACGACCACCTTGTCGGTTGTGAGCGGCAATTGCGGCTTGACGAGGACACGGCGCCGACCGTCGACCTTGCCATGGCGCTGGCAGTGCAGCCTGTGGTCCCTAAGACAGTGGCTTCACGCACGCCAGCGAAGGGTGCCAAAACACGGGCTGCAGCGATACGGCAGTAATTTTTTCAATCAGTGTGTACGTAAAACTAAGGAGTTGGATCAATGAAGAAACATGTATTGGCGCTGGGCATTGCGATGTCCATGGCGCTGGGTTCGGTGGCGGTGCAGGCCAAGACGTTCAGCTGGACTTCGTCGTCCGACGTGCTGTCGATGGACCCCCAGTCGGCGACGGTCACGTTCACGAACGCGTTCCTCGCCAACGTCTACGATGGCCTGGTGCGTTTCAACGAGAGCGTGCAGATTGAACCGGCGCTGGCCGAGTCCTGGCAGAACACGAGCCCGACGGTGTGGCGCTTCAAGCTCCGACAGAAAGTCAAGTTTCACAATGGCGATGCTTTCACCGCTGACGACGTCGTTTTCAGCTGGCAGCGCATGCAGTCGCCGGGCGCGTTGCTCAAGATCAACATGGGCCACGTCAAGGAAATCCGAAAGGTCGACGCCTTTACTGTCGACATCGAAACCAAGGCGCCATTCCCGCTGCTGCCCAATGAGTTGCTCAATTTCATGATCATGAGCAAGTCCTGGGCCGAGGCGAACAACGCCAAGGAAGCCAGCGACCTGAAGGAGAAGAAGGAAAACTTCGCCAATCGCAACACCAACGGTACCGGTCCGTTCATGCTCAAGTCGCGCGACGTCGACGTCAAGACCGTTTTGGTCTCCAACCCGAACTGGTGGGACAAGCCCAAGCACAATTTGACCGAAGTCGTATTCACGCCGATCCAGTCTGACGCCACGCGCACCTCGTCGTTGTTGTCCGGCGCGCTGGATGCCACCGTCACGCTGCCGCTGCAGGATGTGCAACGTGTCAACAGCTCGGGCGCATTCACGGTGGTGCAAGGGCCTGAGCTGCGTACCATCTTCCTGGGTATGGACCAGTTCCGCGACGAGTTGCTGTATTCCGACGTCAAGGGCAAGAACCCGTTCAAGGACATTCGCGTGCGCAAGGCGCTGTACCAGGCGATCGACGTCGAGGCCATCAAGCGTTCGGTGATGCGCGGCGTGGCGTGGCCCGCCGGCATGGTGGTTTCGCCGCAGCTCAACGGCGCGCCCAAGCAACTGAACACCCGTCTGGTGCCGTATGACCCGGAGGCGGCCAAGAAGCTGCTCGCCGAAGCCGGTTATCCAAATGGATTCACGGTCGGCATGCAATGCCCGAACAACCGCTACGTCTACGACGAACAGATCTGCCTGGCCATCATCTCCATGCTCGGTCGTGTCAACATCAAGATCACGCCGCAGATCGAGCCGGTGTCCAAGTGGAATGTGCGTCTCAACTCGCAGGACGTCAGCCTTTACATGATCGGCCATGCCGGCCTGCCGATGGCCGACGGTTTTGCGCTGATCTCTGACGTGGCCGCAACCCGTACTCCGACCCAGGGTGGACTGAACTCCGGCGGTTATTCGAGTCCGGCGTTCGACGCGATCCTGCCGAAGATCGCCTCCGAACTCGACGCCGCCAAGCGCAACGCGCTGATGACCGAGGCGGTGACCATTATCCGCAATGACGTCGCCTACATCCCGCTGCACCAGCAACCGATCACCTGGGCGGCACGCAAGGGAATCGAACTGCGCCAGGCCCCGGACAACCAGCTGCGGCTGTGGTTGGTGACCATGCCCTGAGTGGGCGGCGGTTCTTCGGTTTCTCAATCACGGACGCGTGTGGCCCTGCTGCGCTGACAGCCACGCGCGCTCCTTCATCCGTACAACACCATGATCCGATTCCTGTCGACTCGTCTATGGAATGGCCTGCTCGTGATGCTGGGCGTGTCCTTCATCTCCTTCCTGCTGTTCAGTTATGTGGGTGACCCGGTTGGCAATCTGGTCGGCGAGACTGCCACCGTTGCGCAGAAGGAGGAAATGCGCGCGACGATGGGCCTGGACCAACCATTGCTGCTGCGTTTCGCGAAATATGTCGGACTCGCAGTGCAAGGCGAATTCGGCATTTCCTATCGCAATCTGGAGCCGGTCAGCAACTTGTTGCTGGCACGGCTGCCGGCCACACTTGAATTGAGCCTGTGTGCTGCGTTGCTGGCGCTGGGCTTGGGAATTCCGATGGGCGTATACGCCGGCATCAAGCGCGACTCCTGGCTGGCCCAGACGATGCAGGTGGTGTCGCTGGTTGGGGTGTCGATTCCGTCATTCCTGACCGGCATCATCCTGATCCTGATATTTTCGGTCGAGCTCAACTGGTTGCCGGCGTTTGGTCGTGGCGACGTGGTGCAACTGGGTGGCTGGAGCACCGGACTGCTTACCGCGGCCGGACTCAAGTCGCTGATCATGCCGGCGATCACGCTGGCACTGTTCCAACTCACGCTTTTCATGCGCCTGGTGCGCTCCGAGATGATGGAAGTGCTGCCCACCGACTACATCAAATTCGCTCGCGCCCGAGGTATCGTGGCGCGCTCGATACATTTCCATCATGCCTTGCGCAATACCCTGATTCCCGTGATCACCGTTGCGGGCATGCAGCTGGGCTCACTGGTCGCGTTCTCGATCATCACCGAGACCGTGTTTCAGTGGCCCGGACTCGGCCTGCTGATCATTCAGGCCATCACCTTTGGCGACATTCCCGTGACCTCCGCCTACCTGATGTTCATCGCGCTGTTGTTCGTGAGCATCAATGCGTTGGTCGATTTGTTGTATTTCTGGGTTGACCCCCGCGTGAGGCTGGCATGAACCAATCCATCGCTTCGGTGCTGACCGAGACCGCGCCACCCGAGTCGGGCTGGCAGCGATTTCTGGACAGCGACTTCATCTACAGTTTCAGGCGCACGCCGGCGGCGGTCGGCTCAGCCATCGTGTTGCTGCTGTTCGTTCTGATCGCGTTGTTCGCGCCATGGCTGGCGCCGCAAAATCCGTTCGATCCGGCCGCGCTGGAACTGACCAATTCACGCATTCCTCCGGCCTGGCTCGATGGCGGGCAATGGCGCTTTCCGCTGGGCACCGACGGGCAGGGTCGTGATCTGTTGTCGGTGCTGATGCACGGCCTGCGCATCTCGCTGCTGGTGAGTTTCTGCGCCACCTTGTTCGCGCTGGTCGTCGGCGTGACGCTGGGTCTGATCAGCGGTTATGCCGGCGGCCGGGTCGACAACCTGATCATGCGCGTGGCCGACATGCAGCTCAGTTTCCCGACGATCCTCGTGGCGCTGCTCATCGACGGCTTGTCCCGCTCCTTGTTGCCGCGTTCGGTGCACGAACAACTGGCAATATTTGTCGTGATTTTCGCCATCGGCATCTCGACCTGGGTGCAATACGCGCGCACGGTACGCGGAGCAACACTGGTAGAAAAGTCCAAGGATTACGTACATGCCGCGCGGCTCATCGGCATGGGACCGCTGCGTATTCTGTTCAAGCACGTCTTGCCCAATGTGCTGGGGCCAGTGCTGGTCATCGCGACCCTGTCGCTCGGCCTTGGCATCCTGACCGAGGCGACGCTCAGTTTCCTCGGTCTGGGGGTGCCACCGACCTCGCCCTCACTGGGAACCTTGATCCGGATTGGCAATGAGGTGCTGTTCTCGGGCGAATGGTGGGTGACGGTGATGCCGGGCGTATGCCTGGTGATCCTGGTGCTGGCCATCAACCTGTTGGGCGACTGGCTGCGCGACGTATTCAACCCCAAACTGAAGTGACACCGCGATGAACACCCCACCATTGCTCCGCGTCCAGGGGCTGAAGGTCGAGATTCCGACACGCCGTGGCCTGCTGCTGGCGCTTGATGACATCTCGTTCGAGATTGCCCCCGGCGAGATTCTGGGCTTCGTCGGCGAATCGGGCGCCGGAAAATCCCTGACCGGCATGGCCATCCTCGGTCTGCTGGACCCGCCGGCGCATACCTCGGCCGGGCAGATCTGGCTCGGCGACAAACGCATCGACACGCTCTCGCAGCGCGAGATGCGGCGCATCCGCGGCAAGGAGATCGGCGCGGTGTTCCAGGATCCGCTGATGAGCCTGAACCCGGTGCTGCAGATTGGCGACCAACTGATCGAGACCATCCGAACGCACTTGCCGGTGAGCCACGAGCAGGCAACCCAACGTGCGCTGGCGTTGATGCGTGCTGTCGGCATACCCGCGCCCGAAGACCGTTTCACCGCCTATCCGCACCAGTTCTCCGGCGGCATGCGCCAGCGCATTGTCATCGCGCTGGCCCTGTGTGCCGAACCCCGGCTGGTGGTAGCCGATGAACCCACGACGGCGCTGGACGTGTCGATCCAGGCCCAGGTATTGCAATTGCTCAAGGAGTTGTGTCGGGACAAAGGCACCGCGATGCTGCTGGTCACGCATGACATGGGCGTCATCGCCGAGACCGCCGATCGGGTCGCCGTCATGTATGCGGGGCGCATTGTCGAACTGGGTACGGTTGAGGACGTGATCAACCGGCCGGTGCACCCCTACACACGGGGTTTGATGGGCGCGATCCCGACGCTCAAGCGCATCACCGGGCCGCTGGCCCAGATCGACGGTTCGATGCCACGGCTCAATGCACGCCCTGGCGGTTGTGCGTTCCATCCGCGTTGCCCGCATGCCGTAGCGCAGTGCCGCGAGCAAGAGCCGGCGGTGGAAGCGCATGACGGCCGGCAGGTTGCCTGCTGGATGCCACACATGATCAAGGAGGCTGCATGAACGCCGCGCCGGACCGCCCCCAAGCAAGCTCGCATCGCAGCCTGAAGGGCGGTACTCTAGTGAACGCGGTATTGAAGTCGGTCACCACGCAGGAGGCCGACATCGCGCTCGACGTGCGTAACGTGCGGCGTCACTTCCCGGTCGGAAAAGGCCTGTTGCCGGGCAAGCTGGGCGGTGCGTCGCGTTCCGTCAAGGCGATCGACGGGGTCGGATTCCAGATCCGCCGCGGCGAGACCTTCAGCCTGGTGGGCGAATCGGGCTGCGGAAAATCCACGTTGGCACGCATCGTTGCTGGGCTGGACAAACCGACCGAAGGAGAGGTGCGTTTTGCCGATGCGGCCCAAAGCGACCATCGGATTCAGATGATCTTTCAGGATCCGTACGCGTCGCTGAACCCTCGCTACCGCGTGGGCACAGCGATCGCTGAGCCGATCCGTTTCCTGAAATTGCTGCCCGAGGCACAGGTGATGCCGCGAGTGTACGAATTGCTGACGCAAGTTGGCCTGTCGCCGGCCGACGCCGGCAAGTTTCCGCACCAGTTCTCCGGTGGTCAGCGCCAGCGGGTGTCGATTGCACGTGCCTTGGCGGGCAACCCGACCTTCCTGGTTTGTGACGAACCGACGTCGGCGCTCGATGTATCGGTGCAGGCACAGATCCTGAACCTGCTGCGCCGATTGCAGGAACAACTGGGATTGACCTGCCTGTTCATCAGCCACAACCTGGCTGTCATCAACTATGTGTCGCACGATGTCGGCGTGATGTACCTGGGGCGGTTGGTCGAGGTCGCGCCAACGCGGGTGTTGTTCGAAGCGCCCAAACATCCGTATACCCAGTTGCTGCTGGCGGCGTTGCCTCAACTCGATACGCGGGGGCGCGACAAGCCGGCGATCCTCGGCGAAATCCCCAGTCCGCTGGACCCACCAACCGGTTGTGCGTTTCACCCGCGATGCCCGCATGCCAACGAACGCTGCAGCCAGGAGCGGCCCGAGTTGCGCATTGAGCCCGACGGCTCCCAGGTTGCCTGCCATGCGGTGGCTGAGCGCCGTATTCCAATCAGCCTGTATCAATAGCATTACCATGACCGACACCACCAACCCAGTAATCCGCGACGTCGATCTGCTGATCGTGCACGGTACCGTGATCACCGTCGACCCGGCGCGCCGGGTCATCGAAGACGGTGCGGTCGCCGTCAAAGCCGATCGCATCGTGGCTGTCGGCGACACATCAACGCTGCAGGCGCAGTTTCGCGCCCGCAAGACAATCAACGCACACCGCAAAGCGGTCTTGCCGGGCCTGATCGACTGCCACGCCCATGCCGGTCACGGTCTGCTCAAGACGCTGGGTGGCGGTAATGCTGCGGCGTGGATGGAAGCCTGCCGGGTGGTCTACACGAC
>JBKJRR010000314.1:0-5700 GCA_046594635.1 Burkholderiaceae bacterium | reverse complement strand
TCCATCTGGCCAAAGCCGGTATCAAGAGCCCGACTGGGCCGTCAGACACCGGCGGGCGGGTCGTGCTCGGATGTGCGAGTTGCCACACGCTCGATGCCGCGGGTGCGCGTTTCGAACCGGTCACGATGGCCAAGAATTGCCAATCCTGCCACCGCCTGTCGGTCGATCCGCAGGCGCCCGAACGCGAGGTGCCGCACGCCAGTCCCGAGGTGGTCGAGGTAGCGGTGCGCGAGATCTACGCCAGTCTGGCGGTAGACCGCTACCCGGTGCCACTGATCACCTTCAACGCGCTGTTGCAGCGTCCCACGGCCAGCGCGCCGGCCTATCAATCGACCTCGGCCGGACGCTGGGTCGAACAGCAGAGCCGCAGCACGTTCCAGCACATGTTTGCCAAAGCCAATGGCGTTTGCACGACCTGTCACGCAGTGCAGCCCGACAAGTCTGCACCCAAGGCGTCAGTGCGCTGGCAGGTGCCGGCGATCGCGTCGACGGCACACTGGATGCCCAAGTCGCTGTTCTCGCATGCGCAGCACAAGAATGCCGACTGCGTCACCTGCCATCGTGCGGAAACCTCCAAGGTGTCGGCAGACGTGCTGATCCCCGACCTCCAGTCTTGCCGTACCTGCCACGCCGGGGCCAAGCCCGACAAGGAGAAAGTGGTCAGCCAGTGCGACAGTTGCCATGGCTTCCATCCGCGCAAGGAGCATCCGGCGTTCCAGCAGACCGCACTCAAAGCCGAGGTACTGAAATGAAGGCCGTGCCGGTCCGGATGCGCTGCGCTTGGCTGCTGGCCGTCGCGTGGGCGCTGACGGCCTGCGGTGGAGGCGGCAGCGGCAGCAGTGGCAGCGGCATCGCACCGAGCGCCAGCTTTTCGAATGATTGTGGAGCGGACTGCGCACAGGATGTGCTGACAGTGCAGGACGTCGAGCGCATCATCGCCCAGGCGGTCACCGCGGCGGGGACACGTGGACAGCGCGCCACCGTGGCTGTGACCGACCGGGTTGGCAATGTGCTGGCCGTGTATGCCATGAGCGGCGCGACCGGCACTTTTCGCATCGACAGCGGCCGGGGCGTTTTTGGCGGCCTGGAGCAGGTGGCGGTATTGCCCAGCGCAGCCGCTGCCATCAGCAAGGCGCTGACCGGCGCCTACCTGTCGAGTGCGGGCAATGCGTTTTCGTCGCGCACGGCCAGCCAGATCATCCAGGAGCATTTCAACCCGTCGGAGGACAACCAGTTGGCGGGGCCTTTGTTCGGCGTACAGTTCTCCCAGCTCTCGTGTTCTGACCTGATGCGCCGCGACAACTCGGTCGCTGCCGGTGACGCGGGCATGGGCCCCAAGCGCGCGCCGCTGGGGCTGTCCGCCGATCCGGGTGGATTGCCCTTGTACAAAAACGGTCGGCTGGTCGGCGGCATTGGCGTCATCGCCGACACGGTGTACGGCCTGGACCTGGACATCACGAATATCGATGTCGACGAGGATGAATTCCTGGCTGTCGCCGGCAGTCTGGGCTTCGAGGCTCCGGCGGATATACGCGCGAACCGCATCACGCTGGACGGACGCTCTGCTCGATTTGTCGACGCCGTGCAAACCGGTACCACGGTCAGCTCGATTGTCGGACTACCCGGCACCCTGATGGCCGTGGACGGCTACCAGCCGGCGGCTGCGATCCGCGCCGGAACAGCCTACGGTGTGCCCGGTTCGGGCATACGTCGCGACACCGGCCCGTTTGCCGCGCTGGGTGGTTATGTGCTGGTCGATGGCACCAATAACAATCTATATCCGGTGCGCGCTGCAACCGATGGCGGACTCACCGCGGCGGAGTCGCAGCAGATCCTGAGTTCCGCACTGGCGCTGGCGAGTCGCGCACGCGCTCAGATCCGGCGTCCACTGGGTCAGGCGGCGCAGGTAACGATCACGGTGGTTGATACCAACGGCGTGGTACTCGGCTTGGTGCGGGCCCCGGACGCGCCGATCTTCGGCACCGACGTCGCACTGCAAAAGGCCCGTAGTGCCGCCTTTTTGTCCAACCCCCTGGCCGGCGCCGAACTGCTGGCACTGCCGGGCGCAACATCGCCAATCCCGATCGCCACGTCGGCCATGGGACCGTACGTCAATGCCTTGCGCAACTTCATGGGCAACAACTTCAGCTTGTCCAATGGAACGGCACTGAGCACCAAGTCGATTGGCAACTTGTCGCGCCCGTTTTATCCAGACGGCATCTCCGGCAGCGCGAACGGACCATTGTCCAAACCCTTTGCCCAATGGAGCCCGTTCAGCAACGGCATGCAGCTCGACCTGAGTCTGAACGCCATCGTGCGTGCCGCCTTTGGTGACCTCGGCGTGGGTTGTACCGGCCTTTCCCGCCTGACCAACGGCTTGCAGATCTTCGCCGGTGGCATGCCGATCTACCGCATCGTCGGGGGCGTGCCGCAACTGGTCGGTGGCATCGGCGTGTCCGGTGACGGTACCGACCAGGACGACATGATTGCCTTCCTGGGCCTGGCCAACGCGGGCAACTTGCTGGGTACCGGCATCGGCAATGCGCCACCCGCCCTGCGGGCGGATGCGATTGCGCTGTCGGTCGGTCGGCTGCGCTATGTGCAGTGTCCGGTTGCACCTTTCAATGACAGCGACGCGCAGAACGTATGTACCGGACTGTGACCTCCTGCGTGTTATTGCGCCGTCTGTTTCCGCTGGCCGCGGTCTTGCTGGCGGGTGTCTCGGTGCCTGGTGCCTGGGCGCAAGGGCTCAAGCCTCCGGCGCAGGACGAGGCCGTCGAATTGCGTCGTCCGCAGACCGAACCGCTGACCTATCCGCTGGCGCCTATCGATCCCAGCCAGGTGCCGGCGCCGACGCGGGCCGATCCGCGTGTCACGCTGTCAGTTCCGGATCGATGGCGCATCATGGAAAGCCTGGCGGGCAAGGAGCGCTGGTGGGACCCGTACAACACCAACACCATCAAGGGCGATCGGCCCTATGAGGCGTTCAAGGACTGGGGGCCTGACTGGTTCCTGAATCTGGGTGTGATTTCCGACTCCCTGGTCGAATTGCGCGGGGTGCCGATTCCGACCGGCGCACAGTTGGCGCAGAGGCCTGGTACGAACAATGTCATTGCCGGTCAGAACCAGACCGTATTGGCCCAGACCCTGATCCTGAGTGTGTCGATCGTGAAAGGCAACACCACGTTCAAGCCACCGGACTACGAGTTCAAGTTTGTCGGCGCCTTCAACGGCAACCATGCGCGGGTGCGCGACCTGCGTGCCTTGCGCATCGATCCGCAACGTGGCGCAACACGCACGGATGGGCACTTCGGGATCCAGGAAGCGTTTGTCGACAAGCACCTGCGCAATGTGTCGGACCAGTACGACTTCGACTCGCTGCGCGTGGGCATCCAGCCGATCATTTCCGATTTTCGTGGCTTCGTGTTCAACGACACACCGTTTGCGGTGCGTTTGTTCGGTACCCGTGACAACAACCGCTGGCAATACAACCTGGCTTACTTTCAGCGCTTGGAGAAGGACACCAATTCGGGTCTGAACGACGTATTCACGCGTTGGCGCTCCGACTACACGCTGATGGCCAATGCCTACCGCCAGGATTGGCCGGTGCTGGGCCACACTGTCCAGGGCACGGTGCTGTACAACATCAATCGCGAGGGCAACCAAGGCCCGTATTACGACCGCAATGGCTTTTTGATCCGCCCGGCGGTGATCGGCGACGGGCGCAAGCGCAACTACAACGTGGCTTATCTCGGCATCAATGGTGACGGCCACTTTGGTCGCTGGAACCTGACCTCATCGGGCTACCTGGCGCTGGGCAACGCCACCTATGACCCGATCGCGCAGCGCAGCCAGAGCATTCGCGCCGGTTTCGCCGCCGCCGAGTTGTCGCGCGACTTCGACTGGTTCCGTGTGCGTGGCACAGCGCTGTTTGCCAGCGGCGATCGCGACCCTTTCGACGGGCGTGCGACTGGATTCGACGCGATCTTCGAGAACCCGCAGATCGCCGGCGCCGATACCAGTTACTGGATCCGCCAGTCGATTCCGCTGATCGGTGGCGGTGGGCTGAGTCTGTCCGGGCGCAACGGCGTACTGGGCTCGCTGCGAACCACCAAGGAACAGGGACAGTCGAATTTTGTCAATCCGGGGCTGCACCTGATCGGTATCGGGGCCGATCTGGACCTGACGCCGCAGTGGCGCCTGATCGGCAACCTGAACTGGTTGTCGTTCGCCGACACCAGTGCCCTGGAAGTGCTGCGCAACCAGGGGAACATCTCGCGCGACATCGGCCTGGACCTGTCACTGGCACTGCAATACCGTCCCTTCATGTCGCAGAACGTGATCTTCAATTTTTCGATGGCCTGGTTGCAGCCCGGTGACGGGTATCGGCAGCTGTTTGATTCCAGCAAGCGGCCGTATTCGGTGCTCGCCAACTTGATTCTTACCTTTTGATATGACCCGTCTGATGCGTCACCGTAATCGCATGCGCCCGCTGATGCTGGCCCTGCTGGCCCTGGTGTGCGCGCTCGGTTTCTGGCTGATGATTCCAGCCGATGCGCATTCGGAGTCCGGCCCGGCCAAGAGCCCGGCGGCTGACGGCCCCAGCGCGCCGCCAGCGCCTGCGCGCCAGACCCAGGCACAGGCGCAGGCCAAGTCGGTTGGCTGCGAAGGTTGTCATACTTACCAGCCGCCCGGTTCCGGTCCGGCGGCGGCACCCCCCGACCATCGCAACATGCATGCGAACCCGGGTGTGGTGCTCGGCTGTACCGATTGCCATGGCGGAGACGCCTCGGTGAAGCGCCCGGACAAGTCCACGCGTGCCGACAAGGGCTTCGTTGCCGCGATGGAAAAGGCCCATGTATTGCCGCGAAATGGGGTTGCCTGGGGTTATCCGGCCTCGTCCAACCCCAAGGGCAGCTTTACCTCGCTCAACCGTGAGAGCCCGCAGTTCATTCGCTTCATGAATCCGGGCGATCTGCGCGTGGCACGCGAGTCGTGCGGCGCATGCCACCTGCCGATCGTGCAGGCCAGCGAACGCAGTCTGATGGCGACCAGTGCGATGTTGTGGGGCGGCGCCGCCTACAACAACGGAATCCTGCCGTACAAGCGCTACATCCTGGGTGAGGCCTATACCCCGCTCAGTGAGCCGGCCACGATCAAGAACCCGTTGCCGGTTGACAAGCACATGCGGGCCATGGGTATCCTGGACAGCCTGGCGCCGCTGCCAGCCTGGGAAACGGTGCCTCCGGGCGATGTGTTCCGGGTGTTCGAGCGGGGTGGTAAGGTGATCAACTCGATCTTTCCAGAGATCGGCCTGCCCAATGTGACGGGCTTGATCCAGCGGCTGGACGAGCCCGGCCGACCCGACATTCGCCAGTCCAATCGCGGACCGGGTACCGGCAGCCGGATTGCGGTGCCGCTGATCAACATCACCAAGACCCGGCTCAACGATCCGCACCTGTGGTTCCTGGGTACCAACGAACAGCCGGGCGACTACCGCTCCTCGGGCTGCACGGCCTGCCACACGCCGTACGCGAACGACCGGGACCCATTGCATTCGGGGCCTTATGCGAAATATGGCCATGAAGGCAAATCGGCGACGACCGACCCGAGCATTCCGAAAGACCGCTCCGGCCATCCGATCAGCCACCAGTTCACGCGCGCGATTCCGTCGTCGCAGTGCATGGTGTGCCACATGCA
>JBKJRR010000062.1:0-9316 GCA_046594635.1 Burkholderiaceae bacterium | reverse complement strand
CGTCCGTACTTCTGCGCCACCATTGCCGGCCAAACCGCCTTGGTGCAGAACACCGCACCCATCAGATGGACATCAAGCACCTGGCGGAAATCTTCCAGTTCCATCTTGGCAAACGACTTGTCGCGCAGGATTCCGGCGTTGTTCACGAGAATGTCGACCCGCCCCCAGGTGTCCATCGCCTCAGCGACCATGGCCTGCACGGCCTGGAAATCCGTCACTGAGGCCATGTTGGCGATCGCCTCGCCACCGGCCGCACGAATCCGGTCCACCACGGCCTGGGCCGCACCTGCCGACCCGCCGGTGCCGTCGCGCGCCCCACCCAGATCGTTGACTACCACCCTGGCGCCACGGGCCGCAAGCGCCAGCGCGTGTTGGGCACCCAAGCCGCCACCCGCGCCCGTCACGATCGCCACCTGGCCATTGAAATCCATCACCATCTGCTGTCTCCTGCTGAACGTGTTTCTCGGCTCGCCGCACTGTCAGTGTGCATGCCACCAGCAGCGACTGTAAATCACGTCATCCCCGGGCTCAGCGCACCGCGAGATGCCAGTGAACTTCGACGCCATCGACGCCGGCGCGAGGCCGCGATACTTCGCAGCTGCTTCAGTCGGCGTAATCGATGCGCATGGTGTAGGCCGGATCGGCATGCCACGCCCAGTAGGTTTCGATCAACCTGCCTGTGATCGTGCCGGACGCACCGTTGCCGATGGACTGACCGTCGACCCGTGTCACTGGCAGCACGCCGCCACCGGAGGTCGACAGAAATACCTCGTTTGCAGCACGCAGTTCTTGCGCAGGGATCGCCCGGGTCTGCACCGGCAAGCCGAGTGACGCGGCCATCTCGATCACCGTGCGGCGCGAGATGCCCTCGAGCATGCCCTCAGCCGGCGTGGCCAGGACGCCGTCCGTGACACAAAAAACGTTAAAGCCCGGCCCTTCGACGACATTGCCGGCGCTATCGACCAGCAGCACAGAGTCGGCGCCGGCATCAAGTGCGCCGAAAAGTCCCATCGTAAGGTCGTTCCAGTGGTAGTTCTTGGCCTTGGGATCGACCGAGCGCGGCGAGATCCGCTGCACATCGCTGATCATGACGTGCATCCCGTTCTTGCGTTGCTGCTCATTGGCCAGCCACACATAAGGCACGGCGAAGGCATAGAACTGGTTCACCGCCTGGCGTGGATCGCGTGACCCCCAGGGGGGTCGGCCACGGGTGCAGATCATTTCCACATAAGACCTACGCAAGCCGCTGAGTCGCACACATTTCGCCAATATGCGGGTGATTTGCGCCGGACTCAGGCCCGGATTGAGCCGCCAGCGCTGGCAACTGTGCATGAATCGCTCCAGGTGGGCATCGATGCGAAAGAACGCACCGTCCCAGACAGTGACCACGTCGTAAGTGGCGTCTGATCGCAGGAATCCCCAGTCGGTGATGGGAATCGCGGCCTGCGCAATCGGCACATACTTGCCCGCGACAAACGCCACTCCGTCCTGATACTGCGCTGATCCCGACATGATCACCCCTTGTAACACTGCAGATAGCGCCTGATTATGCGTGGGTGTCAGCCGTCACTCACCGGCCCAAGCGTGAATCCGACGCCGGGCCGGCAAGACCGTCTGGATCAGATTCTCCTGAAACCGTGCATAGTGCCTTGGTGTTGTCATATTCGACACCTAGACTGGTCGCGCAGGCAAAAAGAGTTGCCTTCCATATGCCACGAATCCCCGGGGGTAGACCAGCATGTCAAGTCACAAGAACTCGGCTCCATGGGCCGACCGCGCACAGCAACCGTCCTTCGCCCAATCGGTCATGGTCGCCGGCGCCCTCACTTGGCTGCTGGCCTTGCTGGGCGGCTGGATGCTTGGCCTCGGCCAGACAATGATGCTGGCGGTTTCGCTGGCGATCGTATTGCTGAGTCTGTCGGCCATCGGACTGCGAATGGTGTTGGGTCGCGAACGCGACGAAGCCCTGACGAGCCCGAAACACCATCACAGCACCCGCAGCGCATCAACCATTGCCGCTGCTGATGCAGACGCGACAACCGCCGACGCCCTCCCGAGCGCGTTGCAGGGCAAGCGCTGGAGCCTGGATGTATTTGCAGCGATCGACGCCCAGCGCTTCGCAGCTGTCTGCGAAACCTGGTTTTCCTGGGCCGGCTTCGACACCCGCTACGAGTCGCACCGCAACGATGACGGGGTCGATATCTGGTTGCACGCCGCCCGGCTGCCGGGCCCGGTCGCCATCGTGCGTTGCAAGCATACCCAGCACAAACCGGTGAGCCTGCGTGAGATGCAGGACTTCCAGGGTGTTGTGGCCAATTGCAAGTCGGCGCACGGAACCTTCACGACGACATCGACCTACACGCCAGAAGCATTGCAGTTTGCCCGCGAACACAACATCGAGGCAGTCGACGGCAAAGCCTTGCTGCGCCGAATCCTGACCCGAACCCGGCAAAGCCAGCAGGCGCTGCTGGCAGTGGCCTACCACGGCCGCTGAAACGGGCAACAAACCATTCACGCCAGTGGGCGCAGACCTTACTGGCTGACGGTGCATGCGATAGGATGCAGCAGCCAAGCCCCTGCCCTGTCACACCCACTGGAGCGCGCATGACCGTCAACGTCCATATCGATCTCGGATACGAATTCAGCGTCAAATCGCCTGCGGCCGACGTCTTCAGCCTGCTATCCGATGTACCGGCCTCGGCCAGCCATTTCCCCAAAGTACACAAACTGGTAGACCTTGGCAGCAATACCTTTCGCTGGGAGATGGAGAAGATTGGCGTGGCGCAGGTCAACCTGCAGACCATCTACGCGTCCATGTACACATCGAGCAAGGCCAAGGGAACCGTCGTCTGGACACCCGTCAAAGGCGAAGGCAATGCCCTGGTGTCTGGCAGCTGGAAAATCAGTGACAAAAAGAAATCGACCCATCTCGTACTCAAGATCGACGGCGATCTGACGCTTCCGTTGCCGGGACTCATGAAGATGGTGATCGCACCGGTGGTCGAAGCCGAATTCGAGAAAATGGTCGAGAAATACATCGACAACCTGACGAAACACTTCGGCGGCGAGGCCTGATAGCAGTCAGAGCGCGAATCGCGGTGCCTGGCAGGACTGGCGAAAAATCCGGCGACTCTGGCGCCGCCATGCCTTTGCCAGTGCACAGCAGCGTTGCTCAGTCCATCACAGTGTGCGCTTGAGCCGGATTTCCTCGACACGTGTCGCACCTTTGGCAACGGTACGCAATGACGGCATGTCACGTTTGAAGCCAGCCAGTTCGTGAAAGCGCAAGGCGCGCTCCATGGCCAGCTCGATCCAGACCGACACGTGGGTACAGCCTTCTTCCACCAGGCCCTCGCGCGCGGCGTCCCACAAAGCCAGCCCCACGCCCTGACCCAGGTGGCTGCCCAGCACATAAATTGCCCAGATCTCGCCCATTGTCGGCGGTGTACGTGGGTCGCGACTGCGGTCGAATCCGACAAAACCGACAAGCTTGTCGCCGTCGCATGCCACCGAAACAAAAGGTTCGCCGAATTCGATCGCCTCGCGCCAGAATGTCAGCCGCTTGCGCGGGTCTGCCGCTGGCCGGCCCAGCGCAGCTTCCGTGATGCCTTCGATCTGGGCCAAGGCAGCGGCGTCAGCCGCTTCGGCGGGGCGAATGAGACAGTTGGACATGAATCTCCTTGTTATCCATCAGCATGAAAACCCTCGATTGTCGCCGCTTGTAAACCATGTGGCTCAGCCGCGCCTCGGCCTCACGCCCGTCATGACGCTTGAGTCTGCCCTGCACTGCCCCCATAATCGACCACTTGACGTCCCGGCCGACCGGACGGTCGACGTAACAGTTCATGACAATTCTTCCTGAGGCATTCATGCATTTGATCAAATCCGCGCTGGCGATCTCTGCTGCAGTCGCCCTGATCGGCTGCGCCGGCATATCCGGCAGCGGTCCGCAAAAGGACAAAACCTACCAATTGACGATCCTGCACACCAACGACCACCATGGTCGTTTCTGGCAGAACGGCGATGGCGAATATGGCATGGCTGCGCGCAAGACCCTGATCGACCAGATCCGCAAGGAGGTTGCCGCCAAGGGCGGCCACAGCCTGTTGCTCGACGGCGGCGACGTCAACACCGGCGTGCCCGAGTCCGACCTGCAGGACGCGGTGCCGGACTTCAAGGGCATGAACATGCTCGGATACGACGCCATGGCCGTGGGCAACCATGAATTCGACAAACCCTTGAGTACCTTGCGCATGCAGCGCGAATTGGCCAAGTTCCCGATGCTCGCCGCCAACATCTATGAAGGCGACAAACGCATGTTCGAACCCTACAAGGTGTTCGCTTTCGACGGCCTGCGCGTCGGCGTCATGGGCCTGACGACCGAGGACACCCGCAAGATGGTGAGCCCGGAAAACATCAAGAACATCCAGTTCCGCAGTGTCGTCGACGAGGCGCGCAAGGTGGTGCCGGAACTGCGCGCCAGGGCCGACGTGGTCATTGCGGCTACCCATATGGGTCACTATGCCAACGGCAATCACGGCACCAATGCCGCCGGTGATGTCACGATGGCCCGTGCGGTCAAAGGTATCGACCTGGTGGTGGGCGGCCACACCCAGAACCCCGCCTGCATGAAAGCCGAAAACGTCGTCGACACAGCCTATGTGCCGGGCACCGAATGCCGGCCCGACCGCCAGAACGGCGCCTGGATCGTGCAGGCCCACGAGTGGGGCAAGTACGTTGGCCGGGCCGATTTCGAATATCGCAACGGCGAATTCAAACTCGTCAAGTACACGCTGATCCCGGTAAATCTGATGAAATCTGTCAAGGCTGCCGACGGCAAGACCTCCAAGGTTCCCTATACCGTGGCCATCGCCGAGGACAAGGAAATGCTGGCCATGCTCAAGCCGTATCAGGATTTCGGCCAGCAGAAACTGCTGGTCGAAATCGGCGCCACCGACGGTCGCCTCGAAGGCGACCGTGCCATCGTGCGTGCCAAGCCTGCTTCCATGGCGGTGCTGATCGGGCGTGCGTTGATGGATCGCACCAAGGCCGATTTTTCCGTCGTCAATGCCGGCGGTGTGCGCGACTCGCTGGTGGCCGGCAAGCTGACCTACAAGGACGTGCTCAAGGTACAGCCCTTCGGCAACACCACCGCCGTGGTAGATCTGACGGGCAAGGAAGTGATGGACTACCTCAATGCCGTGGCGAAGATGAGTGCGGGCTCGGGTGCGTTCCCGCAATTTGCCGGTATCGACCTGGTGATCGCAGGCGGCGCGGTCCAAAGTGCCAGCATCAAAGGCGCTCCGCTGGACATGGGTAAATCCTATCGCATGGTGATCAACAACTTCATTGCCGCTGGCGGCGATGGCTACCCGAAACTGACAGACCACCGGACTTACGTCGACACGGGTTACGTCGATGCGGATGTACTGCGTGCCTACATCACGGCCAACAGCCCGCTCAAATCGGCCAGCTTCGATCCAGGCACCGCGGTCCAACGCCGCTGACAGGCTCTGACACCCGACACGCGACCAACGACACGGCTGCGTTTCGGCCCCGGCAATCCAAGCCACAAAAACCAAGGAAGATGACATGCCCAAAGGTCAACAGAAAAGCAACAAGGAAGGCAAGAAGCCCAAGAAGGACACGGCGCCAGCCAAACCGGTATCACCCGATGCCGTCCGCCCCACCGTCACCACCGTCGTTCCTGTTCGCGGCAAACTCAAAAAGTAGGGTGCAACGAGGTGGCCTCGCACGATGTTGCACCTGACTGCGCCCGCGGATGAGCGAGCGAGGTGCATTCCCGGCACCTGACGAACCGGTAGTGGGCGGCATGCACGACGCCCAGCCGGCCCAGCTGCTGCGCACCATCTCCGACCTGCTCCAGCAGGATCGGCAGGAAGAGCCGACGCCTGTCATGCAGGCCGCGCCGGAATATGTATTGCCGCAGATGATCGAGGATCTGCGCCAATACCAGGTTGAACTGGAAATCCAGAACAAGGCGTTGCGCTTCAGTCAGCGCGCCGCGGAGGGCGCGTCCGAGCGCTTTCTGACGCTTTTCTCCAGTGTTCCTCTGGCGCTGATGGTTGTCGACGAGCATGGCCAGGTGCTCGAAAGCAACGCGATGGCATTGCGACTGTTCCGTCCGTCAGAACAGGATCCCCCGCTGACCTATGTGTCGCCGATGGTCAGCGATAGCCACGTCCACCACGTCGCCGCGTCGTTCCGCCAGGCGATGGAGGAGGGCACGAGCGAAGCCAGCGAAGTCATATTTCTGGCTGGCTCGCGCGGCAGCTTCACAGGCGACTTGCACGTGGCGCGCATTGACAACCCGCAAGATGGCGTTGCGCACTTCATCTGTGCGGTCATCGATCAGGGCCCGCTGCTTGCCGAACGCCGGGCGTTGCAGGAAAGTGCCAGCGAACTGCGCAGAGGCAACGAAGAACTGCACCTGAGCGAAAACCGCCTGGCAGCGATCATCAACTCGTCTCTGGACGCGATCATCTGCGTCGACGCCAACCGAAACATCACGATCTTCAACCCGGCTGCCGCGGCGCTGTTCCAATGCCCCTCTGACCAGGCGCTGGGCAGCCTGCTTGAGCGCTTCCTGCCCGATGCGGTGCAGACCCTGGGCTACAACCAGCTCTCATCACATGCCCAACTGGGCGAGATGGAGGGTCGTACCACTGGGGGCCGGCCACTGGCAGTGGAAGTCAGCGTATCTTTCGAACGCCGCCTCGATGGCGACATCATCACGGTGTTCGCGCGTGACCTGACGGCACGCAAGAAGATCGAGACCCAGCGCAATATTCTGGAAACCCAGTTGCGTGAGTCGCAGAAGATGCAGGCGGTGGGCACCATGGCCGGTGGCATCGCCCACGATTTCAACAATATCCTGAGTGCCATCCTGGGTAACGTCGAATTGGCCAAACAGGATGCAGGCAACCAGTCACCGGCACTGACCAGTCTGCTTGAAATCGAAAAGGCCGGCCGGCGAGCGCGCGATCTGGTGCGCCAGATCCTGACCTTCAGCCGCAACGAAACCACCACCCGCAGCATCATCCATCTGGTCGATGTGGTGCACGAAACCACGCGTCTGGTCAAGGTCACCTTGCCACCGTCGATCGACCTGCTGGTCCATATCGATGCCAATGTCCCTCCTGTGATGGCCGACGCAACCCAGATCGAACAGGCATTGCTCAATCTTTGCACGAATGCGATGCACGCTATCGGGTCGAACAAGGGAACCATCAGTGTCAATCTGGGAAGCACCTACACCATGCCGCTGCGCAGGGAGCGGCGCGGCAAGTCGCGCGGCCACCACGTCACGCTGGCCGTGCGCGATACCGGGGTCGGAATCGATCCGGAAACCATGGAGCGCATTTTCGAACCGTTCTTCACGACCAAACCGGTCGGCCAGGGCACCGGCCTGGGTCTGGCGGTGGTGCATGGCATCATGCGCACCCATCAGGGATCGGTCGGCGTGCAAAGCACTCCGGGCAAGGGCAGCGTATTCACACTGTATTTTCCGCCCGAGAAATCACCTGCCACATCGGTCCAGGCCGAACTGGAGTTTCCCAAGCATGTCGAGGGCAAGGGCAAGCATGTAATGTATGTCGACGACGACGAGGCGCTGGTATTTCTGGTGGATCGGGTGCTGACGCGCAAGGGTTTCCGGGTCAGTACCTTCACCGACCCGCATCTGGCGTCCGTGGCCTTGCGCGAGCGCGCTGCAGAGTTCGACCTGATGGTGACCGACTACAACATGCCGGGTTTTTGCGGTATCGACCTGCTGCGTGAAGCCAGGGTGGTCCGACCCGACCTGCCGGTGGCGCTGGCCTCGGGGTACGTGACCCCCGAAATCGAGCAACTGGCCTTTGCGGAAGGTGCCGGCGCCTTGATCCACAAGCCCAACGATGTCGACGAGTTATGCGATATCGTGCAAAAGCTGGTGCACCAAAACGCTGACCACTGACGCTTTGATCAGAATTCGGCATGCCGACCCGGCGCTGCTGGTGCTGGATAAGCCCGCCGGACTGCTGAGTGTGCCGGGCCGCGGACCCGACAAACAGGACTGCTTGAGTGCACGGGTCCAGCAGCAATATCCGGATGCGCAGATCGTGCACCGACTCGACATGGCGACGTCCGGCCTGATGCTGATGGCACGCGGAGCGCAGGCACTGTCCGTCCTCAACCGCGCATTTGCCGCCCGGCGGATCGACAAGCGCTACCAGGCACTGGTCTGCGGTCGCCCTGCGTGCGACGACGGCTCCCCCTGGCAGGTGATCGATCTACCCATCGCCGTGGACTGGCCCAACCGCCCACGTCGCGTGATCTCTGCGGTGGGCAAACCCAGCCAGACCCGCTGGCGACTGGTTGACACGGCGCACCCGGCCATGACACGGATCGACCTCGAACCGGTCACCGGACGTTCACACCAGTTGCGTGTCCACCTGCAAGCGATTGGACACCCCATCGTCGGGGACTCGCTGTACGGCCGCGACGACGAAGCTGGCCGCGCCCACCGGCTGATGCTGCATGCCACCCATCTTCGTCTGCAACATCCGCAAAGCGGTGAACTGCTGGAGTTCTCGAGCCCGCCCGGGTTCTGATACATGCCGCAGCTGCCCTGGCCGGCGACAGGTCCGATTCAGCCAGGTATTGGCAACACCAGCGTCGCCTCCAGGCCTGGGTTGGCATTGCGAAAACTCAGGCTGCCGCCGTGGGCGAGCGCCACCAGCCGGGCCAGATGCAGGCCCAGGCCGACACCGCCGGTGACCCGCTGGCGCGCGGCGTCCGTGCGATAAAAGGCCTGGCCCAGCTGCGCCAGATGGGCCGGCTCGACGCCCGGTCCATGGTCGCGCACCGTCACCACCATGGCCTGTGCCGTACGCCGCACAGTGACTTGCGGCGGCAGCTGACCGGCACCATGGCGCAAGGCGTTGTCCAGCAGATTGCGCACCGCCAGGCGCGCCCGTGTGGCATCGACACCGGCACTGGGCAGATCCAACGGCAGATCAAGGGTCACATCCACGGGGGGCTCACGGTCCGCCACCAATGAGCGCACCAACGCGCACAGATCGGTAGGCTCGCGCTGCAACGCAACATGGCTGCCGGACAGGCGCTCACTCTCGAGCAGGTCGTTGATCATGTCGCGCATCTCACCCAGGTCGCGCAGAAGCGCCGCGCGGCGCGAGCCGTTGTCACCAGTTTCGGGCAGCAATTCGGCATGGATGCGGGCACGCGTCAGCGGCGAGCGCAATTCATGGCTGATGGCCAGCAGCAAAGCCCGCTTGCCATCGAGCATCTTGCGCAG
>JBKJRR010000367.1:0-8443 GCA_046594635.1 Burkholderiaceae bacterium | reverse complement strand
CCCAAGAGCGTGCCGTAGGGCGAGACCTGGATGCCGCCAACCGACAGTCCGGTGGGTAGATAGATCGGGAAGTTGCCCAGGGACAGGGTGAAGAGTGCCGGCAGCACATCGTTGTTGACGATCCACACCGCGTTGGTGAACGAGCCCGGGGGCAGGCGCGCGATCATCTTGGCCAGGTTCTGCGGCACCAGGGTCTGCGTTGCCTGCCCGGACTCCTTGACAACCGTGACGACGGCGCCGGCGTTCATGCAGCCGATCGGAATACCGTTGCCGGCACCGAACAGGATGGACTCGTTGGCCTTCCAACGGATGGACAGCGCCACCTTTTGCGGCAGGTAGCTCGTGAGCGCATTGGCATCATCCAGCAACTCGTCGGTAGTAGGCACCAGCGCCATCAACTTCTTCAGCCGCAGCGTGGCCAGGCCCAGCACCGGTTTGGTCGGGATGGCCGTGGCCGCCTCACCCTGCCAGTAGGCCCGAATGCCGTTGGTGCCCCATGGCGTGGTCTCGTCCTTGGGGAACGCCATGCTGTTGCCGCTGATCTCGACGTTGTCGGTGAGCGGCAGAAGCGAATCCTCGCCCAGGGACAGCTTGAAGATCTCCTGCGAGAACTGCGGGGGCACCAGGAAGCCGCCGTCCTGGCCCGCCGCTTCGTTGCTGAACGTGCTGGGTGCTGCAGCGTTGATGGCACCGAGCAGTCGGCCGTCCAGCGATTTGCCGGGTTTGTCTGCCTGGTACACGGCCTGCATGAACGCGCCGATCGAGCCGAAGCCGCGTTTCGGATCTGCGTCCCGGTTGTCGGTGACGATCGGGCCCATCACGTTGCTCGCGCTGGTGATGCTGATGCGCGCCTCGTCGGCGATCAATGCGGCTTCGCGGTCGATGGCGGCGGACGCGGCATCGATGCGGGCGCGCAGGGCATCGAACGCGGTTACCTCGTCGTCGGTCATGTCGCGGTTCTCAGCGGCGACGCGGTCGGTGAGGCTGCGGGCCTCTTTGACCAAGGTGGACTTGCGAGATTGAAACTCGCGCAGTTGCTTGCTCATAATTGGTTCTCCAGAAATGAAAAAACCACCCGAAGGTGGTTGTGTGATGGAACCCACCTTGCGGCGGTGGTACGACCTACGGGTCGTGTCAGGGCTTGGCGCGGCTCAACGGAGCAGTGCCAGGGAAATTGGATGCACAAGACCAGGCAATCTCAGGCTGGCCGGTTGCATGTGTTCGGGGCTTCGTGCCAGCGGCTGGTTGTGGTCGTTATGGAAAACTCTCCATAACTGCCAAAAGCGGCTATTTGTGAATGACGGTTGTACGGTGTTTCGCAGATGCAAGCGGCCTGAGCTTGTCCAGCCAACATGATTCAGGCGGCCAATTGGCCAGGGCTGCGGGGACTTGCCGCGCCAGCGCTCCGCAGAGCCGAGGTTTGGTGCCTCATCGCCTGGGAAAACCCCAGGGCGACAGCTTCGAGAGGCGCACTTCGGGGCTGCGATCGGCCTTCAACTTACGGCAGCTAGACCCAAGGACCGGGTCAGTCGGTGTTCGAGCGCCACGCCGGGAGCACTTGGGAGGGAAAAGGGAGTTTGAAAACCCTATCCTCATCCTCGATGCGGGCAATGGGCATCAGCGGATTTTAGGAGGCATGACCAGTGGCACCCGCCAATAAAAACGGCCAGCCCAAAGGCAAAGGCTGGCCGTTGTTCTGCACGAGTGCAGAGCGGGTCAACGCCGACGGCGGGCCATCAGACAACCCGCCAAACCGGCCAGCAAGAGCACCGCAGTCGACGGTTCTGGCATTTGATTGATGCGCGGAGCGATTACGCCGACGAAGTCATCCATGCCGTACACATCGCCGCCCCCGTTGCTGGTGATGATCACGCTCGAGTAGTACGCGTTCGGCGCCAAATCGTAGAACCCCCAGAACAGCAGGTCCGCGTCGGAACCGCCACGCTTCAGGTCCTGGGCGGACAACGTAACTCCGGTGGAGGTTACGAGCTGCACCGTCACCAACGAGTCTTGAAAGTCGCCGAGGTCAGTAAGGTACAGGCCGAACCCAGACAGCGCTTGCGCGAACGAAATCGTGACAGACCCGGTTGTGTCGATGAACTGCTTCTTGGTGGCACCGGCAGTTGTATTGAACACACCGGTTATGGCCAAACTCAAATTCTCATTCGACGGGAAGATGGAGTTGCCCGTGATCGTTCCGAATGAATACGCGATAGGCGACTGGTTGCTGATCGCAGCAGGCACTGTCATCCCTTCGAAGTCCTCGCGCAGCAAGGTCCCGAGGGCACCCAACGTTGATTCGAAAAGGTTACGAGCCATGGCAGGCGCGGCACTGGCGTTGACAGTTTTGTTCGCCGATGCATCGTAGCCACTGATGTAAATCGGGGACGCCCAGGAGCTGATGCATGAGCCAAGCAGGAGGGCACTGGCGACAGCGTGGCGGATAGATGTGGTCATTCCGAGTCCTTTGGGGCGATTGTCGACAGAGATGAATGCAAGCACCATGCCTCGAAAAAAAGTCTTTCAATATCAAACATTTAGAAATCAATCCGCCCCTGCGGTGACTGTGATTGTCAATTTTTCCGACACCCGCCATGGACTATGCCTTGGCGCCGCAGCAGCCGTAGAAGCAAATCGCCTCCAATGACCATCACCTCGTGGTGCTCGAAGCGGGCCTCGCCGTACAGGTGGTCTAGAGCCAAATGGTGCGCCACTTCGAGGCCGTGGCCGATCAGCTTGGGCGCGACATACAAAGAGCAGTTCGTCTGCCCTGCCTTTTTAACTGGTGCCAGACGCGTGATGTCGGGACACGGTCGCCATAGCCGCTGGCGCTCGCGGGCAGCGCACCGCGGCTTGCAAGCTGAAACCCTGCACGTCGGCACACAGCGCCCGCGCGAACGCGGCATCGCACCTTGCACTGTGAAGACCTTCTGCCTGGCACGCGGGCCGAAGGCGATGCGTTATGTGCCGGCTGAGGTGGCTCGCCTTCTGCAATTTTCCAGTAAGAAAACACCTCTACACTCCCGCCGCCAAAGCTCAAAACTCACGAGGCGGAAAGCTTGCCAAAGGACTGATCGCAAGACCAACATAGTCTTGGAAACCGCCACTTACCTGTTCACCGGGATGGCTCGGATTCGCGCAGAAGGAGACAGAGCAGCAGGCATCGAGAAACCTGCGCCATCACATCGTCTTCGGGCCGTGCGGCCGGAGCAACAGAAGCAATACGCAGGTTCACTGCGGATGAGAGCCGTCTGGCCAAAGTGCCGGACACACATGGAGCAAGAAAAATGGCGACAGCTGAAGTGACAACGAACGTGCGGGAGCGATCCCGCCCCATGACCCGCGAAGAGAAGAAGGTCATCATGGCCTCTTCCGCGGGTACCATTTTTGAGTGGTACGACTTCTACCTTTATGGTGCGCTGGCCGCAATCATTGGGGCACAGTTCTTCACCGCTTTCCCCGAAAACACACGCAACGTGTTTGCGCTGCTTGCCTTCGCTGCCGGCTTCATCGTGCGCCCGTTCGGCGCATTGGTGTTCGGTATGCTGGGCGACATGATCGGCCGCAAGTACACCTTCTTGATGACCATCGTCATCATGGGTATATCGACCTTCCTGGTCGGCGTGCTGCCGAACTATGAAAGCATTGGCACTGCCGCGCCAATTATCCTGATCCTTTTGCGTATGGCGCAGGGCTTGGCCCTAGGCGGCGAATATGGTGGGGCTGCGATCTACGTGGCAGAACATGCGCCGGCCAACCAGCGTGGCTACTTCACCGCATTCATCCAGACTACGGCGACGCTGGGTCTGTTGTTGTCGTTAATCGTGATTCTGTCGGTGCAAGGCTACGTCAACGGAGCCTATCCGGATGTGCCCTTGATGAAGAGCGGCGTTGCGGTCCTGATGGCAGACGGCAGCCCGACCATGGTCAAGGCATTCAATGCCTGGGGCTGGCGTATTCCGTTCATCGGCTCGATCTTCCTGCTGGCGATTTCGCTTTACATCCGTTTGCAGATGAATGAGAGCCCAGCCTTTAAGAAAATGAAGGAAGAGGGCCGCACCTCCAAAGCACCGCTGAGCGAAGCGTTCGGTAACTGGAAAAATGGCAAGATTGCGCTCATTGCGTTGTTCGGTCTGGTGGCAGGCCAGGCCGTCGTCTGGTACACCGGTCAGTTCTACGCGCTGTTCTTCATGCAAAACGTGATCAAGATCGACAGTTTCACCGCCAACGTCATGGTGGCTTGGTCGCTGATTCTTGGTACAGGCGGCTTTCTGCTGTTCGGCGCGCTGTCTGACCGGATCGGCCGCAAGCCGATCATTTTGACGGGCTGCCTGCTCGCGGCGATCACTTTCCTGCCAGTATTCGGCCTTTTGACCAAGACCGCAAACCCGGCGATCTACGTGGCGCACCAGACTCCGGTCACAGTGACCGTGTCGCCGGAAGACTGCTCATTCCAGTTCAACCCAACTGGAACGGTCAAGTTCACTTCGTCTTGCGATATCGCCAAGGCGCAGTTGGCCCGGACTTCGGTGAACTACTCCACTGTTGAAAGCACAGCGGGCGCGTTGGCCACCGTGAAGGTCGGTGAAACCTTGATCAAGTCCTATGACGCGAGCAAGCTGACCGGCGACGATCTGAAGAAGGCAAAAGCCACCTTCGACTCCAGCTTGAACAGTGCCTTGAAGCAAGCGGGTTATCCGTTGGTGCCAGCCGACAACACCACCATCGCCAAGGCACAGCACTTCTTTGATATTTTCTCGGCGCAAAAGCTGACGATCGTGTTCATCCTAGCTTACCTGGTGGTCCTTGTGACGATGGTCTACGGGCCAATTGCGGCCATGCTGGTCGAAATGTTCCCGACCCGCATCCGCTATTCCGGCCTGTCACTGCCATACCATATCGGCAACGGATGGTTTGGCGGGCTGATGCCAGCGACCGCCTTCGCGATCTCTGCCCAGACCGGCAATATCTATTCGGGGTTGTGGTACGCCATCGTGATTGCGGTCATGACGGTGGTGATCGGCACGCTGTTCGTGCCGGGTGGCACCCACAAGAAAGATATCTTCGACGGCGACTCTGCTCGATAAATCCAACTTGACACCGGGCCTTGGTCTCCTTCGGGACCCTGGCCCGGTCTCATTTGCGATTCGACCTGCTCCCCTGTGGGCCAATTAGTCTATCTGCCTCCCGCAAATCTGGTTCTGCGAGCTGAGCCAGATTTGCGAGGTGCAGAAAAAGGCTGGTGCTTTGCCCGTTAGAGCAGCCGGCCGATAATGTGTCTGTCCGGAACAGACTCTAACTTTTTGCATTTCAAAATGCCCCGTTTTATTGATGCGACCCTAAATTCCCGCACCCACCTCGCTACACACGTGCAGCACGCGGGAGCACGGCGAGTTTGACCCCCGCTTCAAAGCTTCTTACATGAGGTAGAGGAAACGCCACTGTGACTGATCTTGTGCTTTCGCAATTGAGCGATCTGTTTCGCATCGGCCTGATCATCGCCCTTGTGGTTACGATGCTCAGAACTTCTGCTGTGACAGGGCGTGTCCTCCCTTTGGCCCTGGGTGTGGTGTTTGTAGCCGTGATATTGCCTACCACCATGCCAAGTGGCTCGGCAAGCCTTACCGATGCCATCCTCGCCGGGCTTGTTTCGAACCTAGTCATATTGGTACTAGTTCTTGCCGTTGCGACGTTGGTCGCACGACTGCGGCGCTGAATCCACTCCCCTCTGATTCGATCTCCTCTTTGGCGGATTAAAGCCTTGAAGCAATGGCCCGGTTGATACGCGCTGAACGAAATAGTGAGTAACCCGATCGCGGGCACTGTCATTGTGGCGGTGCTGTTGTGACTGTCGGACTGCCAGCGCCGAACGGCGCGACTGAGGCGCCTCAGTACACGAGGCGTTCCGGGCGGATTTATTGCAGGATTGTCGTCACGATTTCTGCGATCGACTTGGTTGACAACCACCGGTTGCCTTCGCGCCGCATCATGCCCGTGGCGGGCGAGCGGAACTGGCCGATTGTGTGAATTGACTGTTGTCAGTCGTCGGGTCGGTTTCGAAGCATTGCCGACCCCGGCGGTTAGCACAGGATCGCTAGAGCAATCCTCGCCCGCGCCAGGCGCGACGCACCTGGCTTGACGCTCGCCTTCGCATCCCGCCGCATCTTCCGCACCACATCGTCAAACGTGGCCACGCCATCAACCATATTCTGCGCAAGTGCCGCATCGGCGCCAAGCACACGACCCTGGCCCATCCCGTCGCGCACCTGTGCGATTGGCACCCCGCGTCCGCGGGCAATCGCCTTCGTGAACGCGCCGTAGTAGTCGTCGACCCGGGACTGAATGAATCCGTACGCTTCCTCGTCCAGCGGCGCGTAAGGGTTGCCCTCGACTTTGTACTTGCCCGCCGATATCAGCGTCGGTGCAATGCCCTCCGCTGCCAGGGCCTGCGAATAGTCAAAATGCGCCTGCCATACTCCAATGGAACCAACCTCGCCGCCTGGTGTGACGTACAACTCCGACGCCGCACAGCCAATCCAGTACGCCGCCGACGCCGCCAGACTGTTGGCCACCGCGATGACCGGCTTCTGGTTCCGGGCGCTGACAATCTCGTCGGCCAGTTCCGACACCCCGTAGACGCTGCCACCCGGACTGTCGATGTCGATCAGGATCTGGCTCACAGTGTCGTCGGCCAGTGCCTGGCGCAACGCAGATGCAAACTGCTGCGTGCTGACGCTGCCCGGACCCGACACGTCCTCGACCATGTTTCCGCGCTGTGTGACCACGCCGTACAGCGGCAGGACGGCAATGCCGCCGCTCGACAGGGCGGCTGTCGCCTGGCGCCGGGCATCGCGTACTGCGCGGTCGGCCTGGACGGACTGCATCACGTCATCACCGGCGGTGCCAGCCTGCGACCAACGGGCAAGGACCGTGCCCATTGCGTTGAGTCGCTCGGGCATCAGCGCCCACGGCGTGGACAGGAATTCGGCAATCAGCAGTTGGTGTTTCATCAGCTCGTTCCAAGGGAAATCAAAGACTCGGTCAGCTCCGCTTCCAGCATCGGCTCTGCGCATGTGATGTGCGCCCACGCGGTTACGTGATCCATCGGCACCGCCAAGGCATCCGCGATCAGGGCGACATCGTTTTCGCCAATCGTTCCTGCGCGATGAATGCGCCGGGCCAGACGCGCCGCACTCGATGCGACCAACGCACGAAGCCGCTTCGCTGTCGCGTCGTCAGCCGGGTCTGCCGGCTCCTGCGGCGGCGTTTTTTTCTGGCCGGTGCCAGTCTCTAGATCCTCGGCACTGCCCTCCTCGACCATATTCAATGGTCGCAATGGCTCATCCAGCCCCTCCAGAGGATTCAGGTTTTCCTTGATCCGCGCCTCGTTGCGCGTCAACCAGCCGTTCTGGATTCCGCTCTGGTAGTACGACGACCGGCTGGCGGCGTCGCCGCGCATCAGGTTGGCGAAATCGAACTCCACTTCCAACTCATCCCCGTCAAGCAGCAGTTCGGATTCGATGCTGGCCTCCCAGCGCTCGGCCCACGGCGTCATCGTGTGCATCACGAATTCCAGGCTCTGCTGCTCGATGTTCGAGAAGGTTGCCCGCTCCAAGTCAGCGATCATGTGCGGCGGCACCCGGAACAGCCGTGCAATGTCCGTGATCTGGAACTTGCGCAACTCCAGGAACTGGGCGTCCTTGTTCGTCACGCCCACCTCATGGAACTTCATGCCGTTTTCCAGCACGAGCACCTTGCCTCGGTTGGCGCCTGACTGCGCCTGCTGGTACGACTCCCGAAATATCTTCTTGGCCTCGGTATCCTTGAACGATCCGGGGAACTCGATCCAGCCACCGGTGGGCTTGGCGTCGTTGGCGAAGAACCGCGCACCGTAGTCCTGCGCCGCCAGGGCCATGCCCAGGCTCTCGCGCGCCAGATCGATCGGGCTCATGCCCATGAGTCCATCCGACGACAGGCCCCGCAGGTGCCAGATCTCGCCACGCGGGACGATGGTCTCTGCCCCCAGCCGATCCGTCACCCGATACCGGTAGTCACCGCCCGGCGTCAGTTCCATCTTGATCCGGTCCGGGTGGATGGGAACGAGTTCGGTGATCTCACCCCGGCTGTTGGCCACGATCCGGTTGTAGGCGTTGCCCCGCAGCGCCAAATGGCCCTGCAGCATCTCGCGCCACTCGTACGGGTTCTGGAACTGGTTCGGCCGTTTGGCCAGCAATCGGTACAGCCAGTGGTCCGTGACTTTGTCTTTGCCGCCGTCGGCGCGCTGGCGGTACAGCACAAACGGCAACGAGCCCATGGTCTCGGCCAAGATTCGCACGCTGGCGTACACGGCCGCCAAACGCAGCGCGTTGTCCGGCGAGACACGCATTCCGCTGGACGTGCGTATCGTGACCGGTTCGAAGTAGAAGTCTCCCGAGGGGCTTCG
>JBKJRR010000406.1:0-30841 GCA_046594635.1 Burkholderiaceae bacterium | reverse complement strand
GTGTTGCTTCTTCCCGTGGGTATTTCACAGATGCACCATGATCGTGAATCCCAAGTCCGCCCGAAATCAGCGATAGCCGGCAGCCGCCGTCAGCCGGCTCCTACAAGCAAGTTCACCCTCACGCATGCCTACGGGAATGTAGCCAGCCCAGACAAACTGGCAGGAAAGGCCGGCCGCCAGCCCGCCACTGTTCAATCAGGCCGGCACCTTCGCTTTGTGTTGCGCTGCCCGTTTTGCCAGCACGCCGTCGAGCCAGTCGCTACGCATGACCGGCACGGCGGTGACCAGTTGCTCGGTATAGGGGTGATACGGACCTTCGAAAATTCGATTGGTGTTGTCAAACGCAACAAATGAACCCTTCAGCATCACCGCCGTACGGTGGGCAATCCGGTGCACCACATCCAGATCGTGCGTGATAAGCACATAGGACAGTCCGAGCTCAGCCTGCAGGCGCCGCAACAACTTGAGAATCTCCTCGGCTACCAAAGGGTCCAGCGCCGATGTGGGTTCATCGAGGATGATCAGGTCTGGCCTTGCCGCGAGCGCGCGGGCCACACACACCCGCTGCTTCTGCCCACCGGATAGCTCGGTTGGGCGCCGCATCAGGAAGTTGCGCGGCAATTCGACCATGTCCAGCAATTCGAGCGTGCGCTTTTCCACCTCCGCAGACTTCATGCCGAAATACATGCTCGACGAGTGGTCCAGCGTTTCTTTCACAGGCCGATCACCGTCCTCGCTGACGATGTCTTGGTTGCCGCCCAGGCTGGCATAGAAGCTGACCGGACGCCCAATGGTCTCGAACAGGCGCTGACGGGGATTGAGCGCCACATCCGGTATCTGGTAGACCAGCTGGATCTGGCGCTTGAGGTTCTTGTCGCGCTCGGCCAGACTCTTGGGCAAGGGCTTGCCCTTGAAGAGGATCTGTCCTCCAACCGGCGGAAGCAGGCCGGTGATGATGCGCGCCAATGTCGATTTTCCGGAACCTGATTCACCCACGACGGCGACAGTCTCACCCCGTTTTACATCCAGACTGACGTCGTTGACCACCTTGAAGCTGCCATAGGCCGCATAAACCTTATCGACCTTGAGGATGACCTCGTCGTGGACCGATGACTGCACCGCACGTTCACTGGCAGCAGCCCCACGCACGGCCACCAGTTGCTTGGTGTATTCCTGCCTGGGAGATTGCAGTACCTCGTCGACCGTGCCTTCCTCGACTTCCTTGCCGTGGCGCAGCACCTTGATGCGATCGGCCACCTGCGCCACCACCGCCAGGTCATGGGTGATGTACAACGCAGCCGAGCCGTATTCGCGGATCAGCGACTTGAGCAGGATCAGCACTTCGATCTGGGTGGTCACGTCCAGCGCGGTGGTGGGTTCGTCCAGTACCAGCACGTCGGGCCGGCAGGACATCGCCATGGCCGCCATCGCACGTTGCAACTGGCCGCCCGAGGCCTGGTGCGGATAGCGGTCACCAAAGGTTTCATGGTCGGGCAGATCGAGCGACTTGAACAACTGGCGGGCCCAGTCCTCGGCTTCCTTGCGCGACATGATGCCGTGAATGATCGGCGCTTCGCAGACCTGGTCCATGATGGTGTGGGCCGGATTGAATGCGGCCGATGCCGACTGGGCCACATAGGCGATACGCTTGCCGCGCACGTCACGCCGCCCCGCGGCGTTGAGTTCGCGTATGTTGACACCATCGATCTCGACTGCGCCACCGGCAATGTGTACACCCGCACGCGCATACGACATTGCGGAGAGTCCGATGGTGGACTTGCCAGCGCCGCTTTCGCCGATCAGGCCCAATACTTCACCGGCATGCAGCGTCACGTCGACGTTGTCGACGATGACCGTGCCGCCGCGCACCGCCTCCAGGCGCAGACCCTTGATCTGCAGGATGATTTTCTTTTCGGATTTGTCAGTCATGTGGTCCTCACAATTCTGCCTGGGCACCAGACGGGCGGGCTTCAACCGATAGCAGCCAGTCAACAACCATGTTGACCCCGACCGTCAGCGTTGTGATCGCCAGCGCCGGCCAGATCGGCGCCAGCATGCCAAAGTTGATGGCCGCGGAGTTTTCGCGCACCATGCCGCCCCAGTCGGCGAATGGCGGCTGGATGCCCAGGCCCAGGAAGGACAGTGCGGCGATGAACAGGAAGTTGAAGCAAAAACGCAGCCCGAACTCAGACAGCAGCGGGGCCGACGCATTGGGCAGGATTTCGCGCCGTATGATCCACCAGGTACCCTCACCCCGCAATTTCGCAGCCTCGACATATTCGAGCACGGTCAGGTTCATGCCCAGCGCCCTGGACAATCGAAACACCCGCGTCGAATCGAGCACCGCGATCGTGATGATCAGCACCGGAATCGATGAGCCGAACACGCCCAGGATAATCAGGGCCAAGATCAGCAACGGGATCGACAGGATGACGTCGACCAGGCGCGAGATGATGGTGTCGACCCATCCTCCAAGCACTGCCGCGGCAAAGCCGAGCGTGATACCGATGAAAAATGATAGCGCAGTGGTGGCCAGCGCAACGCCGATCGTCATGCGCGCGCCATAGATCAGCCGTGTCAGCATGTCGCGGCCGATCTGGTCGGCGCCCAGCAGCATCTGCATGCTGGGCTCGTCCCAGGTGGCGCCGACCGTCTGCGATTCCGAATACGGCGCAAAAGCCGGCCCGAAGATGGCGACCGCCAGATTTACCACAATGATGGCCAAGCCGATCCATGCGGTAACAGTGGGTTTGTGTCCGAGTAATCTCATTTTCTACTCCCTTCTTCAGCGCTTGTGCCGCAGCCTTGGATTGACCAGAATGATGGCGACGTCTGCGAGTGTGTTGAGCACCACGAACACCATCGCAAACACCAGGCCGCAGGCCTGGATCACCGGCACGTCGCGCTTGGACACCGCGTCGACCATCAGTTGTCCGATGCCTGGGTAGACGAACACCGCTTCGAGCACCACCACGCCGACCACCAGGTAGGCCAGGTTCAGAGCGATGACCGTGATGATGGGTGCCGCTGCGTTGGGCAGTGCATGGCGCGAGATCACGCGCGAGCGCTTGGCGCCCTTGAGAAAGGCCATCTCGATATAGGGGCTGGACATGACCGACAGCACCGAGCTGCGCGTCATGCGCAACATGTGCGCAGCCACCAGCATGGTCAACGCGACCGCTGGCAGCGTGGTGATGTACACCCGTTCACCGAATGTGATGCCGGGATAGACGGTCGCCAGCGACGGAAACCATCCGAGGTTGACAACGAACAAAATGATCATCAGGTAGGCAATGAAGAACTCCGGTATCGAGATCGTGATGAGCGTCAGGATGTTGGAGGCCTTGTCCACCAGCTTGCCTTCATTGATCGCGGCCAGGATGCCCAGACCGACGGACAGCGGAATCGCAATCAACGCGGCATAGCCGGCCAGAAAGAGCGTGTTGTACAGACGCGGAAGCAGTTCGTCGATGATGACACGCTGATTGGTCATCGAGACACCGAGGTCACCTTGTATGGCACCCCACAGCCAGCTGAAATAACGCAGGTACGCCGGCTGGTCAAGGCCGAGTTCCCTGCGGAACGCCGCAAGCGTTTCCGGAGTGGCACCCTGGCCGAGCACGGCCGACGCTACGTCACCCGGAAGAATTTGTGTACAGACGAAGATCAGAACCGAGACGGCAAATAGCGTGACAACGCCTTGTCCGAGCCGACTGACAATGAGTTTGAACATGGGCGGATCTTTCGATGGTGGCGGCCACGCACAGGCGCAGCCCGGGAACGGGCCAAAATAGTCGGCAGCCGAATGCAAGAAGCGCACCGCTCGGGTCTTGGCTGACCCGCACGGCGCGCTTCTTGAACAGGAACACGTGCGCCACAAAAAGTGTCATGGCCCCACGCATCAGAACCAATCAAATCAGGCGAACCAACCTTTCTCTGCCAGGCGCTGGTCGTTCATGTCGTATCGCGCATGCGGTTCCAGGCCGCGCAATTTCCCGGCACCGGCGTCCAGTTGGTCACCAATGGCAAAGCAGATCATGCCGGCCTCTTCCGACAACAACCTCTGACACTCGGCATACATTCCCAGACGCTTCTTCTCGTCCAGTTCGACACGGGCGTCGACGACCAGCTTGTCGAACTTGGGGTTCGAATACTTGGTGTCGTTCCACGTCTGACCGGTGACAAAGGTCTGCGAGAGTTGCAGGTCGGCGGTGGGACGGTTACCCCAATACACGGCACAGAACGGCACCTTGGGCCAGACGTTGTCCCAGTAACCATCGCCCGAGACGCGTTTGACGTCCACGTTACCCTTGGCTTTCTTCAGCGACTCCTGGAAAATCACAGCCGAATCGGTCGCGCCGGTGAAGGCGCCTTCGGACACTTGCAACTCGAACGGGCCCGACATTCCAGCTTTCTTGAAGTGGAATGCGGCCTTGTCCGGATCAAAGGCGCGCGACTTTTGCGTCTTGTCGTAGTACTTGTTCAGTGGGCCGATGGTGTGGTCATTACCCAGTGTCGCGTAACCGGAGAAAACATTCTTGACAATCGTCTGACGGTCAATGCCGTATTTCATGCCCAGCATCACGTCGCGGTTCTTGTACGGGTCTACGTCAGTGTGCGCAACAAACGCAAATCGATTGCCGGCACCCTGCGAGCGCGCGATCTTGATGTTCTTGTTCTTGGACAGCAGGTCCACCGTCTTGGGGTTGACGCGGTTGATGGCGTCGACCTGGCCAGTGACGATTGCCTGCGTGCGCACGGCGGCGTCGCCGATGTAACGCAGTTCGACCGAGTCGAAATTGCCGCGTCCCGGTTTCCAGTAGTTGCCTGGCTTGCGCTTGGCCACGATCCGCACCCCCGGCTGCCACTCGGCGAGCGTGAATGCACCGGTGCCGTCGGCCTTCTGGAAGTCGGTCATGCCGTTGGGCACGATGATCAGATGGTAGTCAGACAGTACGAAGGGCAAGTCGGCATTGCCGGCTGAGAGCGTAATCCGGATCTGGTTAGCCGACAGCTTGGTGATCTCCTTGATCGGCTCCAGGATGCCCTTGGCCGGAGACTTGGTATCGGCGCCACGGTGCAGGTTGATGGAGTAGATCACGTCGTCAGCGTCGAGCGTCTTGCCAGAGCCAAAGGTGATGCCCTTGCGGATGTTGAAGATCCATTCCACAGCACCAGGCTTGGACTCCCAGCTCTCTGCGAGTTCTGGTGTGGCATTGCCCTTGGTGTCGATTTCGACCAGGGTGTTCCAGATCATCAGGCTGTAAGCGATGGGAATCGAGTCAGCATAGGTACGCGGATCCAGGCTGTCCGATGCGGAGCCGCCTTCCATACCCAGACGCAAGACACCTCCCTTTTTGGGAGCGCCTTGCGCCATCGCTGGCGCACTGGCGAATGCAGCACCTAGTCCCACGGCCGAAGCGCCAGCAATCAGCTGGCGACGATCGAGGATGATTCCGGATTCGGTTGTTGTTTCATGAATGGTCATTTTCGAGAATCTCCTTGAAAGTCGATGAGTTTTCGTCCAGGGTAACTTCGCACGAGTGTTCGGCCACAAAATCCGCGGCAAGGCCGGACCAGGCTGCCAAAGCATCCTAACCAATGAATACCCTTTAATGGATACAGACAATCCCTTAGTGAAAAGGCGTTCAACCTATCAAGCTATCAATTTGTTGAATTGACACGCATGACGCCGTCGCAATACGAACAGCGGGCGTCGTGAACAACTATGCAGCATTTCACCAACACGCCGTGGCCGCCAGACTCACGAAGACACCCAGCGCACAGGCTGCTGGTCGCGTGGCAAATTCAGGCCAGCACGGGGTATGCCTGCTCGACGGCGAAGCGGATCTGCTCAGTAATCGGCCGGTAGTCGCCCAGAGTAATCGGGCGTAGCTCACGCAGCGATAGTTGCGCCAGCAACTGCGGTGCCGTGGTCGACAACCCGCACAGCACCTCGCGCACATCCTGCAGTTGCGGCCCGGACAAAACGCGTGAGGCGATCAGCGGAAGGCCAGGCGCCGATGCCGTGTACTGCAACACCCGCAGGCCGTCCACTAGCTGCGGCGCATGGCGTTCGGCCAGAGCATATGTGACGCAATCGATCGCCGCCACATCCGCCTTGCCCGATTGCACCATGGCCATGCTGGCCAGGTGACCGCCCGACACGTCGACCCGGCCGAAGAATCGCCCGGCGCGCGCCAAAGGCGCAAAGGTGTGGCGCAGCAGGTTCATGCCGCTTTGAGAGTGCTGCTGATTGATCACCGCCACCGACCCACGCAGCGACTCGCGCTCGCGCGCCCCGTTTTCGGGAACCACGATGACACTGCAATAGTGGACGCCGTGACAACCGGGCAGATCGAAGACCGGCGCTGCCAAAGTCTGTACCGCTTCGCCGAGCAGCGTGACCAATGGGTAGCCGCAGGTCTGTGACAGCAACAGGTCGTCAGCACGCCAGAACGCCATCAGATCATCGGGTACCGGCACGATATCCATCGATCCGGACCAGCCCCGCCCACGCAAAGCCTGTACCACTGTCCCGAGCAAGGTCTCCCAGGTACGGGCCAGCTCGGGCGTAAGGTTGTACATCGGCAGCGCCAGACGCCATGGCCCCGAAGTCACGCTCAAACCTGACGATCCTGGTGCAACGGATGCACTGGCGCATCCACCGGCGTCAGGCCGAAGCGCCGCACCAGTTCGAGGTAGCCACCGAGCCGGAAACCGCCGCAACGCGCGATATAGGCATCGCGGTCGGTCCGGTACACCCGCGCCAGCAGATACCACGGCAGGCCCGGCATGTCGTGGTGCACCAGGTGGTAGTTGTTGTTGAGGTAGAGCAGGCGCATCGGCCAGGAGGCCTCATTGATGGCAATTCGGTGCTTGCAATCGTCTGCCGCGCGGTGCTCATAATAGGAACGCACCATGGCAAGCGACAGGGCCGGATAGGCGACCACGAGCAGGTAATACCAGGCTGCAATGTCGGTCCATGTGTGGATCGCTGTCAACATGACGGTCAGCATCGCGATATGCAAAGACCACATGGGCAGGTACTTGTAATTGCCCTCCCGCATCTGCGTGACAGCCTCATCCAGCACCGAGCCGATCGCCATTGCCGGGCCGAAGACAAAGCGCCCCCAGAACCGTTTGCGGTGCACGAACAAGGCGCGCATGAGCCAGCCGCTGCGTTGCCAGACCTCGTCCGAAACGTAGTGGGTTTCCGGGTCGACTCCCGGCATGGTGAGGTGAGCGTCATTGTGATGGCGCAGATGGCTTTCCAGGTACAAGGTGTACGGAAACCAGACCGCCAGAGGGGCAAAACCGAGCAACTTGTTCAAGCCGCGGTACTGCGTCGGGTGTCCGTGTACCAGTTCGTGCTGCAGCGACATGTACCAGGTGCAGCTCAGCAGCAGCAACAAGGTCGTCGCCAAAAGTCCCAATGCTTGCGACCAGTACAAAGTGGCGAACCACAAGCCATACACCGCTGGAATCAGCAGCCAGGTAGGCCACTCGGTGCGGGCCATCGGCGTTTTGAGCAAGCGAGCGACCGCCTGCTCCTGCTGAGCGTTCAGATATTCGGACACAGCGGTTTCCCCAAATCAGACAAATTCATCTGGCGGTTAGCACGCGACTGCGTCTGTCACGTGTCGCCCCGATGAATATTTGGGGCCGGCACAGCAGCCACGGGAGCGGTTCCCGCGACCTGTTCGCACCAGTCAGGAGATTACAAGAGAACTCTACCCAGACTGAGCTGCACCGGACGCGATCATACGACAACACAATGCGGTTCGGCAACCGGCAAATACGGCCCACCCCAAACGCTTTTGGTACCGGCCATGGGCAAACGGTCGCCGTGACTACCAGGCTCAGTCGGGATATTGCAGTGGCGGCTTTTCGGCTGCGCTACGGGCTGCCGAGACGGTCGTCAAATGGCATGCGGCTGAGTCGCTCACAGCCGGTCTCGGTGACCAGCAACTGTTCCTCGAGCTTCACGCCCTGGGCCGCTTCGGCCGCTCCGATGTAACTCTCGATGCAGATCACCATGCCGGGCTCGACCACACCCGGCAGGGGGTACGCCTGACCCGGCCGCTGGTGCGGAATGTTCGGGAACTCGCCCGACATGCCCAACCCGTGACCGACCGCGTAATAGCGGCTTTGCTGGTGTTCCGCGGGCACCGGCCAGGCCCGGTTGGCGATCTCCTCGTACGCCACGCCCGGCCCTATCAGCGCGATGTTGTGCTCCAACTGCTCACGGGCGCGGCCGTACAGTTGGCGCTGCATCGCCGTCGCCACGGGCGTGCCACACAGGAATGTGCGCGAAAAGTCAACGGCATACCCCATGTAACCCAACGCATCCGTGTCGAAGCACAGCAGCTCGCCCGTTGCCAGAATCCGGTCGCTGCACTCTTGAAAATACGGAAAAGTGCGGGGACCACTTTGCATCAGCCGGGTGGTCGTGTATTGCCCTTCCAGGGCCAGAAAGCGGCGCTGGAAGTCAGCCCAGATGGCAACCTCGCTGCGGCCAGGTTCGATTGCTGCCTGCATCTCCCGAGCCGCCCGCTCAACCCTGTCCACCGCCTCGCGGATATACGGCAACTCGATCGGCAACTTGATGGCGCGCGCTCGCGCGAAAACGGGATCGGCGTCAACCAACCGCAAGCCGCGCGCGCGCAATGCGTCAATGGTCTGGAACGGAAACCGGTCGACGGCCAGTTGCCGCTGCACACCCAGATGCTGGCGCATCTGGTCATCGATCTCAAGGGCAAACGCCTTGCCGGCCGCCACCGGATCGGCCAGTGAACTGACGTGGCACAAACCCAGGGCCGGGCGAATTTCGTCGATGGTCGGCAAGCCGCGCCCCAGGTGCTCGCAACCGAAGAAATCGTACAAAATGCACGGACCGTCGGCAAACACCAGCAGGTAACGCGCAGGCGTACGCGCAGTCCAGACCGTCATGTTGCGCGCACCGGTCGCATACAGGATGTTGATCGGGTCGACGATCACCGCCACCGGCACTCCCATCTGGCGCATGACGAACTTCAGCCGTGCGCGTCGTGCCAGATACAGGGCGTGGTGTGCAGTGTCGCCAACCGTTGGCTCCATCGACAAGTTATTCGGCACCATGTCAGCGGTCTACAAGTAGTCGCGGGCTATCTTCAGATCCCAATCCCGACTGAACAGGGACGTTTCGCCGTCCCAGGCCTGCAAACTGGCCTGAAGGCGAAAGTTTGCTGCGTCAGCGCTGAGCCGACTCGTCACCGCGAGCCGTGCCTTCCAGTCAGAGCGCCCGATCCGGGTGGATAGCGCAATATCCTGGGTCGCCGACAAGGGATCGTCGTCCCGGATCGAAAATCGCAACTCGCCCTGGGTGTCGTAGGCAACATCGGTGTCGACTGTTTGCCAGGCGCCGCGGTCACGCGAACGGATCAGTGTGCTTGTGCCGTCCGCCGTGATCTCCAGCCGATCTTGCGCCTGGTCCGTACGCCGGGGCCGTGTCATGACCAGGGCCGTCGGTGCCGCGCCTTCGGGCTCGCCAAAGGGCAGCAGGCTGGCCTCCAGTGCCGCGTCCGGGCAGTGCATGGGCAGGTACAGCCGCGCATGGCCTGTATCGACCGTCAAACGATGGGGCATCGGGGCTGGCCATGCGATCGGCCAATAGCTGTTGGACAGCGCCAGCCGGACGCGGTGCCCCTTGGGGACCCGGTGGGCCAGGCCACACAGTTGCAGCCGCACCCGGACCACCTGGCCAGGAACCAGCGGCTGGGGCGCCAGCGAGCCGTCGCGGTGCGACAGATTCAACAAACCGTAACTCAGGCGCAGCGACCTGCCGTCCGGCGCCACGTCGCACAAGCGCGCCGCCAGCAGCGCCTGCGGCTGATCACAGCACAGGTCCAGCTCCAGTTCAGGCGCGCCCAGCAGTTCCCAGTCCTGCTCCAGTGCTGCCGTATCCAGGCAAAGGCTGGCCGCATCATCCTCCCGCTGATCATCCGACAAATCCGGGCCGGCGCCGTAGGAACATTGGTAGCCTGCCTGCAGGCCGTGGGTCTGCGGACTTTGCACCGACAGCTGTGCCGCCACGCCCGCCTGCGCCTGCAATCCGTCCGGACAAAGGAACAGGCGCACGCCATCTTCCTTTGCTGGCGGCCAGTTGCGATGCGCGACCCAGCGACCGGGCCATTGCGGCACCAGTTTGGCCGGCGCCACCCAATCCTGCATCCACACCCGCAGCATCGGCTCGTCCATGATGCCGGTATCCACATCCTTGAGCCAGCAATCCCACCATCGCAGCGCCTCCTGCAGAAATCCGATCACAGGGCCAGGCCGGGCCAGGTGGGGCCAGCCATGGGCCCAGGGGCCAATGAGTGCTTTCTTGGGTCCTGGCAATCGGGCCAGCAAGGGCAATACGTTGCGTGCGTAACTGTCCTGCCAGCCATTGACCAGATAGGCTGGAACCAAAATCCGTTCCGGTTTCTCGTGCACCGCGTCAGTGCGCCAGTAGGCGTTGCGTCGCTGGTGCGACAACCAGATGGCCAGCGGTGGTTCGGCCTGCTGCAGACGCTGCAACCACATCCGGCGCCAGTCGTCACCCACCACCGCCGGGTCCGGCGGGCACGCCATGGCGGCAAAGAAACTTCCACCCCAGCTGACATTGCCCTCCAGCAGGCAACCGCCCATGAAGTGGCAATCGCCGTCGTAACGGTCGTCGGCAAACCCCATCGGCATGATGGCGGCCAGAGCGGGTGGCCGGCGCGCCGCGACCTGCAAGGTATTGATGCCACCCCAGCTGATGCCCCACATGCCAATCCGGCCGCTGCACCAGGGCTGTTGGGCCAGCCAGGCAATCACGGCGACGCCATCGTCGATCTCCTGGGTCGTGTACTCGTCCGGTATGCAGCCGCCAGAGTCGCCACTGCCGCGGATGTCGACCCGCACCGCGGCATACCCATGCCCGGCCATGTAGGGCTGGGTGATGGCGTCACGGTGGCTGGTGCCATCGCGGCGGCGATACGGCAGGTATTCGAGCAACGCCGGCACCGGATCACGCTGTGCGTCAACCGGCAGCCAGATACGCGCAGCCAGGCGCACACCATCGGCCATCGGTATCCATGCGGTCATGATCTCGTGCACCTGGCGCGCAAAGCCGGTGACGATGTTCATCGCAAAGGGTCCAGCGAATAGGGGAAATGGCAGCGCACCTGGCGCCCGGGCGCAATCTCCGCCAGCGCCGGCGCGTCGGTGCTGCAGCGTGGCTGGGCCACCGGACAGCGGGTATGAAAACGGCAACCGGAAGGCGGGTTCACCACGCTGGGAATCTCGCCCTGCAACACGATACGCCGGTGCCGCCGCTGCGGATCGATGGCCGGATTGGTCGACAACAAAGCCGCCGCATACGGGTGTGCCGGTTTGTCGAACAGCTGACGCGTGGGCGCCTGCTCGACGATCTGGCCCAGGTACATCACGGCCGTGCGCTGGCTGACGCGCCGGATCACGTTCAGGTTGTGGCTGACCAGCAGGTAGGTCAGGCCGAATTCCTGCTGCAGGTCCAGCAGCAGGTTGAGCAGTTCGCCCTGCACCGACACATCGAGTCCGGCGGTCGGTTCGTCGGCCACGATGAGTTGGGGCTGCATCACCAGCGCGCGCGCGACCCCGACCCGGCGCGCCTGACCGCCGGAGATCTGGTGCGGAAACTTCTGCAACACGTCGGCCGGCAGACCGAGCCGGCGCAGGATCTGGTCCAGCCGCTGCAATGCCGCATCACGCGGCAGGTCGTGGATGGCGATCGGTTCGCGCAGGGCCCGGCCAATCGTCATGCGTGGCGACAACGACGCGACCGCATCTTGCAGCAGCATCTGCACCTTGCGCCGGAACGCGAGGGAGTCGACCGCCAGCTGGGTGGCCACGGGCGTACCGTCGACAGCAACCGTGCCGCCACTGGCCTGGGTGAGACCGACCAGCACGCGGCACAAGGTGGTCTTGCCGGAGCCGGACTCGCCGACCAGGCCCACAATATCGCCCCGACCGATGTCCAGCGACACGTCGTCAAGTGCCTGTACGGCGCCGCCGAACACCACGCTGACACCCCGCATCGACACCAGCGGCGGCGACACCGGTGCCGCCGGCACCCGGTGGTTCGAGGCAGGGTCCGGCACAGAGGTTGCGGCCGTCATGTGAACTCCTCGGCCCGGATGCAGGCCACCTTGCGCAGACCACCCAAGTCACGCAAGGCCGGCACGCCGGCACGGCACGCGTCCAGCGCATGGCTGCAACGCGGCGCAAACACACAGGCCACGTGGGGCGCTACCGGATCCTGCACCTCACCGGGAATCGACACCAGCCTTCCCCCCTCATCATGTGCCTCGATCTCGCAGGCCAGCAAGGCCCGGGTATAGGGGTGGCGCGGCGCCGCGAGTACCTCGTTGACCGGGCCGGTTTCCACGACGGTACCGCCATACATCACGCAGACGTCATCGCACAGCTGCGCGACCAGGCCCAGATGGTGGGAAATGAAAACGATGGAGCCCGACAACTTGCGCCGCAACTGGTCCAGCAGGTCGACGATCTGCGCCTCGACAGTCGCATCGAGCGCGGTCGTCGGTTCGTCTGCCAGCAGCAAATCGGGTTCGACCAGCAGCGCCATCGCGATCATCACGCGTTGGCGCATGCCACCGGAGAGTTCGTGCGGATAGGCGCGCAGGCGCAGATCGGCGTCGGCGATGCCCACACTCACCAGCGCATCACGCGCACGATCCAGTGCCTGCGCACGGCTGATGTGAGCATGGCGTCGGTGCAATACGTCGACCAGATGCGTGGCCACGGTGAACAGCGGGTTCAGCGCCGTCATCGGGTCCTGGAAGATCATCGCGATGCGCTGGCCGCGCCATTCCCGCATTTGCCCTTCGGGCAGAGGCAGCAGATCGGTGCCGTCGAAACGGACGCTGCCGGTAAGCCGGGTCATGTTGGAGGGCAGCAGTTTGAGCAGGCAACTGGCCAGGCTGGACTTGCCCGAGCCAGACTCGCCGACCACACCCAGGATACGACCACGACCAATGTCCAGACTCACCCCGCGCAAAATATGCGCGGTGCCGCGTGGCGTGGCCGCTTCCAGCACCAGGTCGCGAATCTCGACCAGTGCCGACGACGAGGGCGTTGCCAGCTCAGTCATCCGTGCTCCCGTCCGATGCGCGGATCGACCGCATCGCGCAAGGCCTCGCCAAACAAGGTGAATCCGAGTGTCGCGACCCCCAATGCCACGCTGGAAACCACCACCGGCACCCAGGATTCCGACAGGTACTGATAACCGTCCTGGATCAAACTGCCCCAGCTGGCCAGCGGCGGACGCACGCCCAGCCCCAGGAAAGACAGGCCCGCCTCGATGGTGATGACGACCGGAATGTCCATCGAGGCCAGAATGACCAGCGGCCCCAGGATATTGGGCATCACATGGAAGAACACGATGCGGGGCCAGGACGCACCCAGAATGCGCTCGGCCTCCAGAAACGGTGCGCTCTTGAGCGTCAGCACCTGAGACCGGGCCACCCGGCCAAAATGGGGCACCAGCGTGACGGCCACGACGATCACCACGATCAGGGTAGAAGGGCCGAAAACGGCTACCACCGCCAGTGCCAGCACCAGACTGGGAAACGAGGCGATGACGTCGAATACGATGAGCACGAGTCGCTCGCTGCGCGCAGGCAGATAGGCTGCAAGAATTCCCAGCGCCATGCCCAGTGTGAGTGCCATGGCAATTGAAGACAAGGCCACCTGCATCGCCACCGACGCACCATGCACCATGCGCGAATAGAGATCGCGTCCGAGTTGGTCGGTGCCCAGCCAGTGCGCGCCAGACGGCGGGCTGAACCGGTTCATGACATCCAGCGCATCCGGGTTGTGGGTTGCCAACCACGGCGCGAACAGTGCGCAAGACAACACCATGGCGACAATCACCAATCCAACCGCTCCGGTCAGGCTGCCACCCACCTTGCGCAGCGTGGCAAAGGCAACAGCAAGCCCCCTCATTCGCCGGCCCTTCTGGCTGCGCCAGCATGTCGAATGCGCGGGTCGATTGCGGAGTAGGACAGGTCCACCAGCAGATTGACGAGCACAAAGATCACCACCACCACCAGCACAGCCCCCTGCACCACCGGGTAGTTGCGCTCGGAAATTGCGCTGTAGATCAATCGGCCCAGTCCAGGACGTGCGAAAACGATCTCGATCAGCACGGCGCCGCCCAATAGTCGACCGATACCCAAACCCAGAATCGTGATCGTCGGTATGCAGGCGTTCTTGAGCGCGTACTTGTAGGTGATCAACCGTTCGGACAGGCCGTAAGCGCGCGAGGTGCGAATGTAGTTCTCGCCCATCACCTCCAGCATGGAGGTGCGCACCAGGCGCGCGATGAAACCGATCCAACCCATCGCCAACGCCGCCGTGGGCAGAATCATGCGGCGAATCTCATCGAGCCAGTCACCCGAGCGACTGGTGCCCAGCACGGGTAACCAGTCGAGCCAGATCGCGAAGATCAGCAGCAGGAAGATCGCAATCACGAATGAGGGCACGGCAATAAACGCCACCGAAATGAATGCCAGAACGTTGTCCAGCACGGACCCTCGGTGCGTGGCCGCATACACGCCCAATGGCACGCCCGTGATCACCGCCAGCACGATCGCCGCGAAGGTCAGACTGATGGTGTAGGGCATCACCTCAAGAATCATTTTCAATACCGACTTGCCGGAGACGATGTCGATGCCCAGATTGCCCTGCAGCACATTGCTGAAGAAGCGCCACAAGCGGACATGAATCGGCTGATTCAGCCCCATCTCATTGATCATGCGCTGGGAAAACTCCGGCGTGGCTTGCGGGCCCAGCAAAATCGCGGCCGGATCACCCGGCACCAGGCTGGTCAACGCGAACAGCAACACCATGGCACCGAAAACAATCAGTGCCGTGGTGATGAGACGGCTGACGAGGTATCTGGCGGTATCAGCTTGCACTGAAGTCAGCGTACTGCCAGTCACCCCATCCCGGTACGGACGCCGGCTTGAGCCAGGACTTGTGTACCAGGGCACTCGCCTCATTGGTCAACCACACATAAGCACTGGTCTTGTCCATTTCCTTTTGCATGTCGACCACCAACTGACGGCGCTTGGCGACGTCGATCTCACTGTTGGCGGCTTTGAACAAATTGTCGAATTCCGGACTGTTCCAGCGCGACCAGTTCCAGTTGCCGATCTGGTCAGGGGTGAACCATTGCAGTACGAAGTTCGGGTCGAGCTTTGCGTTGAAGCGCGCGATATACAGATCCAGGTTCTTGCCCGTATCGCCTTTGCCGGAACTCCAGTAAGTACCACCGGGCTGGGAATCGACCTCGATGGTGACACCAATTTCAGCGAGCAATGCGCGCGCCACCAGCGCCATGTTTTGAAACTCCGGATTGTTGAGCAAGGTCAATCTCAGCTTGAGGCTGGATTGGCCCGCGGCCGCCAGCAGCGCCTTGGCTTCGGCCACGTTGCGCTTGTATGCCGGCGCCTCCTTCCAGTGTCCCATCACCGGCGGCGGCAATGCCGTGTTGAGGCGGGCGACCTTGCCGTTGTATCCGGCCAGCAGCATCTGGTCCACGTCCAGCCCCAGGCGAATGGCCTGGCGAACCCGCACATCGTTCAACGGTGCCTTCTCCATGTTCATGCCCATCCAGACATAGGCCATCGAGGGCTGGATCGACACATTCAAGCCGGTAGCGCCGCGAAGTGGCTCGGCCTGCGCTGGCGACAAGATCGCGAAGTCAAGTTCGCCGGCACGCAAAGCCAGATCGGTGGTCTTGGGATCGGTGATGACGCGCACGTTGATTTCGTCGAAACTCCCCCGCCTGGCCCCCTTGTACTCGGGGTTGCGCTTGAGCACGGCGCCCTTTTGCTTGTCCAGCGACACCACCTGGTACGGCCCGGAGCCCACCGGCTTGAGGCCGAACTCCACACCCCGTTGCTCGACGGCCTTCTTGCTGACAATACAGCCCGAGCCGTCGGCGATCACGACCTCATAGATGTTGGCGCGCGCCTGTTTGAGGACGATGCGACCCTCGTATTTGCTTTTTACCTCGACGCCCACCAGGTGCAGCCAATCGCCCTTGTAAGTCGACTCCTTGGCGCCTGCCACCGGCGGCAATCCAATGCGCTCAAATGAAAACTTGACGTCTTCCGCCGTCATTTCACCGAATCCGTCGGTGAACATCTGGCCCGGCTTGAGCTTGAAATCGATCGTCGTTGGCGACGACTGCTTGACTTCGGAAGCCGCATCCAACTCCAGCTCCGCGGAGTTTGGCTTGTAGTTCATCAATCGCTGGTACACCACCCGCATCACATTGCCATCCGTGGGGCCGCGCCGGTGCGCAGGATCGACAAGGTCGAAGTCCGCTGCCGTGCGCACCGTGAGCAATGGCCTGGACGCGCCGCCACTTTGCGCCAGCAACTCCAGCGGCCAGCTCAGAGCCGACACGCCCGCCGCGCCGGCACCTGCGGCAAGAAGACTGCGCCTGGAAAACCGTTTAGCCATATTGAAACTCCTGGTTGAATGAGGTGTGCCTGAGCTCAGGCGCAAGGGGGTGTTGTTCGAGCCCACCAGTGTATCGATTGGTGACAGTATGCGCAGCGCCAGGGCCACTGGTGCCGTCTTCCAGCGCGGTGGTACGAATCACGCGCCACTGCATCCTTGTCGATCACGCCATCGCCGGTCATGCGAATCTCAAGCGTTGGCCTATCCCCAGGGACAAGGCCTTTTGCCACATGGCATGGCCCAGCGCGATATCGCTCAGGGAAAGCCCACGATGCCAGAACAGGATGTTCTCCGCGTCATTCTCCCGCCCCGCCTTGAGCCCGGCGACGATCTGGCCCATTTCCGCGTGCAAGGTCTGTGCCGTCAATTTGCCGGCGTTCACGTGCGCCCGCAGGGATCCAAACGGTCCGCCCTTGCATTGGCCCCAGTCGTCGACCACCAGTTTGGACATGATGTCGGTCAGGTCGAGTTCCACCGCGCTCATGGTTCCATATGGCACCACGAAGGCGCCCGGCTTGATCCAGCCGGTCTTGAGCAATGGGGTGGGTTCGCGCAGGCGCGACGCCTCCACGACGATGTCGGCGCCAACCACCGTGTCCTGCCAGTTGTCACAGACCCGCACCGGCTTGCCCAGGTCCTGCGACAGGCGTTCGCCAAAGGCGTTGCGGCTCTCGGGCCGGGCTGAATGCACCCGGATCTCGTCGAAATCAAACAGGCCGTCGAGCAGGCGCACGTTCCAGTAGGCGGTGCCGCGTGCACCAATATGGCCCAGCACCCTGGAATTGCGCCGGGCCAGGTACTTGGCGCCGATGGCCGTCACCGCGCCCGTACGCATCTCGGTGATGCTGGTCGCATCGATGATGGCCACCGGAATACCGGTGCGAGGATCGAACAGCGTCAACATGCCCACTTCGGAGGGCAGGTCCTGCCGGTAGTTGTCGACGAAATCGCCCACCACCTTGACGCCGGCCATGTGCATCGGCGCGCCGATGGCGCCACGCAACACGTTGAAATGGCCGTCGACACCTTCCTTGGGCATCAGGTGCATGCGCGGCTCGATCACGCATTCGCCGCGTCCTTGCGCCGCCAGCGCAGCCTCGATCGACTGCAGGATTTCTGCATCGGTAATGCCCAACGCCTGGACATCGGGCCCGTTGATGTAGTGGATGTGAACTTCTTGCATGGATGTGCTGGTGACAGCCTCGACGATGTGCGAATCAAGAGACTAACGCAGCTATCGCGAAGAGGAAAATTCGTTCTACTTGATGGTTCGTATTGGTAAAACTTATGGACAATCGACGGTCACCGGCGTGGGCCAACCGCCCGACACCTGAAATTCACCCGGCCACCGTTCGATGCACTTCTCGCTGCGCCAGATCCGTTACTTTGTGACCATTGCCGAACTGGGTCAGGTTTCCCGCGCGGCCGAACAATTGCACGTGACGCAATCTGCCGTGACTTTGTCAATCCGCGACCTTGAAAACCATCTCGGCTATGCACTGTTCCAGCGCGAATCCCACGGCATGGTGTTGACCGACGATGGGCGGCAATTCCTGACCCATGCACGCTGCATCGAGTCAGCGGTCGACGCGGCCCGCAATCTGGCACGTCACACCGAAACCGAGGGTAGCCTGGTGCTGGCCGCCACCTCGACCGTGATCGGCTACTTCCTTGCGGAACATGTGCACCGGCTGAGCAGCCTGCATCCACGTCTGCAGATCACCATGCGCGAACTCGACCGCGCGCAGATCGAAGCCGGCCTGCTGGACCAAGAGTTCGATCTGGCCGTGCTGGTGACATCCAACGTGCGCAATCCGGCAATCCATACCCAGACGCTGGTCGATTCCCGGCGACGTTTGTGGCTGGCGACTGGCCACCGACTGGCGAACCGTGAAAGCGTGGCACTGGCCGAAATTGCCCGCGAGCCCCTGATGATGCTCACTGCGGACGAGGCCGGGGACGCCGCGCAACGCTACTGGCAGCAAAGTGGATTGACGCCGGATATCCGGCTGCAGTCATCGTCGATCGAGGCCATCCGCAGCATGGTCGGCAATGGCATGGGCGTGGCGATCGCCTCCGACATGCAGTACCGACCGTGGACACTGGAAGGCAACCGGGTCGAGACGGTGGCGGTGCAGGAGCCGATTCCACCGATGTCCGTCGGCCTGGCGTGGCGCGCCGGTGCACCCCCCAGTGCCGTCATGCAGATCGTGCAAGCGTATTTCCGTCAGCGTTACCTCGACCCGCCGATCCGAAGCAAATCGACGCGCCGCTGAAGGCGATGCGCTCCATGCGTTCAGGCGACGCCGTTGGCCTTGAACCAGGTCAGCATTTCCTGCCATCCAGCCTCGGCCGCTTCCTTGCGGTAGCTCGGGCGATAGTCTGCATGGAAAGCATGTGGTACGTTCGGGTACAGAATAAAGCGACTCGCCTTGGCGTTCTTGTTGCCGGCCTTGAGCACCTCCTGCAGTCGCGCCACTTCGGCGACCGGAATGCCGCTGTCGGCACCGGCGTACAGACCGAGCACCGGCGCATGCAGACCGGCGGCGACGTCGTGCGGAGTCTTGGGCATCGTGACTGGCACAGGATTGAGGCCGCCGTACCAGGACACGCCCGCCTTGACCTTGGGATTGTGGGCGGCAAACATCCAGACCGAACGACCGCCCCGGCACATGCCGGTCACGCCGATCTTGCGTGCGTTGGCCTTGGGTTGCGTTTCGATGAACGCCACCAGGGCATCGAGGTCGGCCAGCATCACCGGATCAGCCAGTTTGTTGGCGGCCCCCACCACTTCGCCGATATTGGTCAGCTTTGTCAGGTCGCCCGAACGGAAAAACGGGTCCAACGAGACGCCAACGTAACCGAGCTGGGCCAGGCGCCGGCAGATATCCTTCTGGTACTCGTGCATGCCGAAGATTTCAGGAATCACGATCACGACCGGGTACTTGCCCGGCTTGGCCGGCGCAGCCATGTAAACCGGCAAGCTGCCGCCATTGACGGGCAAGGTCAGGTCCTTCGCTTCCAGGCCATCGGCCGAGGTGCGGATCACGGATTGCGCATTGACAGGACCGGCCGCCAGCGCAAAACCGACGACCGATGTCGCAGCCGCGATGAAGCCGCGCCGGCCGGACATCACGGCTGGCAAGAGGCTCTCGAGATGAGGGTCGGCAAAGGTCGTTTGATCATGCTGCATGTTTGACTCCTGTAGATGGTTGGGTGAGGCGAGTTGGAAAACTTGAACGCAGGAATCGCGTTGCGACTGCGTAGGCTACAAAAACACTAGAAAGACGCGATTTATACCGGATAGTTCCCGCCTTCGTTGTGACGGGGGCAATTGCGTAAACTGGATATCCATCCATCAAGGGGACGTCGATGTCCACGTTATCCACCAGCAGCCAGGTATTTCACCGCCATTTGCACGTCAAGCCACCGGTTGCCGCGCGCGGTCAGGGTTTGTTCCTGACCGACTCCGAGGGCCGCAGCTACATCGATGCGTCGGGGGGTGCCGCGGTGTCCTGCCTCGGGCACGGACACCCGGACGTGATCGCCGCCATGCATGCCCAGATCGACCAGCTGGCCTATGCCCACACCAGTTTCTTCAGCACCCAGGTCGCAGAAGAACTCGCCACGAAATTGATCTCCACCGCGCCGGCGGGCATGAGCCATGTCTATTTCGTCAGTGGTGGCTCCGAAGCCATGGAGGCGGCGATGAAGATGGCGCGCCAGTACTTCGTGGAGACCGGGCAAGCGCAACGCCGCCATTTCATTGCGCGGCGCCAGAGCTACCACGGCAACACACTGGGAGCGCTGGCCATCGGCGGCAACCAATGGCGGCGCGAACCGTTTGCACCGATCCTGATCCCCACCACCCACGTGTCGCCGTGTTACCCCTACCGAGAGCAGCGCGACCAGGAGACGGCAGAACAATACGGCCTGCGCCTGGCGCAGGAACTTGACGACGCGATCTGCAAGCTGGGCGCAGACCAGGTCATCGCGTTCGTGGCGGAGACGATTGGCGGCGCCACAGCCGGTGTGCTGACGCCGGTCCCGGGTTATTTCAAGGCCGTGCGCCAGGTCTGCGACCGCCACGGCGTCTTGCTGATCCTGGATGAAGTGATGTGTGGCATGGGGCGTACCGGCAGCTTGCACGCCTGCGAGCAGGAAGGTGTGGTGCCCGACATCATGGCCATCGCCAAGGGACTGGGCGGCGGCTACCAGCCGATCGGCGCAGTGCTGGCCCAGCAAAAGCTGGTGCAGGCCATGTCCTCGGGCAGCGGCTTCTTCCAGCACGGCCACACCTACCTGGGTCACGCCGTGGCCTGCGCCGCGGCGCTGGCGGTGCAGCAGGTGATCGAACGCGATGGTCTGCTGGCCCAGGTCCGCACCCGCGGCGACGAACTCCAGGCCCTGTTGCACGCCGCATTCGACAAGCATCCCCATGTCGGCGACATTCGCGGCCGGGGTCTGTTCTGGGGCGTTGAACTGGTGCAGGATCGCAACCACAAGCAGCCGTTTGATCCGGAAAAACGCCTGCATGCCCGTATCAAGAAAGAAGCGTTTGCGCGCGGCCTGATGGTTTACCCCATGGGCGGAACCGTCGATGGATGGATGGGTGACCACGTGTTGTTGGCACCGCCGTTTATCGCCACCTCGGCCGATCTTGCCATCGTCGTAGAGCGACTGCACGCTGCCACAGATGCTGCCATCGCATCGGTCTGACGGCCACTGGTGGCCTCGATCTATCCACAATCTATCGCCTGTCCCCCCCATCCGAAACGATACAGGAGCCCCAGATGGCGCTGGGCGACAATTTGCAGGTCTGGGCAGTGCCGTTCTTCGGCTCGACAGCGGAAAATCTCGGCATCGAGCAGGGCTTTGACATCACCCAGGTGGAAGTCCCGACCGACCGACCGATCGACCCGCCAAGGAATGGGCCTTCATTGCGGCCGTGGTGCTGCTGGGCCTGATCATGTTGCTGCAAGGTGCGCGCCCGGTTACTCCATACCGTCCAGGGACTGCCCGCCCAGCCCTGCCAGCGCCAAAACATGCAGACGCCGCAACCCGTCTTCATCACGCAGCGCCTGTGCCACGGCCATCCCATCGGGTCCTGCCGGGCGGTCATGCTGCAACATGGGTGCCACGCTGCGGACGGTCGCGTAGACCCACAGCGTGCCAGGGCCCAGCCGGGCGCCGGCGCGCAGGTCGACCGCCTGTGCGGCCACGAGCGCCTCGATCGCGACGAGTTGCTGCAGCAGCCGCAACTGCATATCGAGCTTGCGCACCGCCAGCAGCGCATGCGTCGCATGGTCTTCGACCGTGTCGGAGACGACCACCGCATCAAGACTGGCCGGCGTCGCATACAGCCGGATCTCGGCATGCAGCGCTGCCGCGGTCTTCTGCAAGGCGTTGTAGCCTACGCTGGCCCCGCCCACCGGCGAGAGGTATTTCGGCAGGCCACTCAAGTGTGGCGTCTGCAGTTTGATGATGCGCTGCACCGCCGCACTGGCCACATGGGTCAGGGCGATCGCCATCGCGTCAAAGGCCAGCGCCAGCACACTGGTGTGGAAATTGGGCGTCGACAACATGTCGCCTTGCGCGGCAAAAACGATGGGGCTGTCCGATACGCCATTGATCTCTGCATGCACCGCATCGCGCACCCTGGCGGACTGCGCAAACGCAGCGCCGAACACCTGGGCCACAGTGCGAAAGCTGATCGCATCCTGGATCGACCGCGGCGCAACATCGTACAGGCTGCTGCCATCGAGCAGGCCACGAAACAGCGCGGCAGCACCGACCTGAGCACCCGCGGGCCGCGCCGCTGCGATGCGGGCGTCCAGGACGGCCGGATTGGCGGCGTAACCTTCGTACGACAAGGCGGCAACCGCTGCCGCGGTGAGCAAGGCTTTCGCCAGTCCATCGGCTACGACGGCCGCCATGCCCGCCGTGACGGGGCTGGCATTGATCAGTCCCAGGCCATCTTTTGCCTGCAAAGGCGCCATCGTCAGGCCCGCTGCCGCCAGCGCTTGTGCCCCTGGCAGTCGTCTGCCTTCGAACTCCGCCTCGCCTTCGCCGATCAATGGGGCAACCATGTGCGCACACAACGCCAGGTCACCCGCACCGATGGATCCCAGCATCGGCACGACCGGCGTGACACCACGATCGGCCAGCGCCAGCAACGAACAGGCCGCCGCCACGCTGACGCCAGAGCCGCCTTTTCCGATACTGATGGCGCGGCTGAGCAGGGCCGCCCGCACCACCACGGTCGGCAACGCATCGCCCATGCCGACCATCCGACCCCGGATCACCTGGTGCTGGAATGCCAGCACCTCGTCGTCGCCCAGCCGGTAGCCCAGATTGCCACCCAGACCGGTGTTCAGGCCGTACACCGGTTGTCCCGTCGCCAGATGCGCCTCGACAATTTGCCGGTCAGCCGTCAGCCGGGCCAAGGCGGCCGGCGCAAAGGAAAATGCGTCACGTCCACGCGCCCAGCCCACCAGCGTTGCGATGGATAGGGTGTCTGCATCGATCAAGTGGGTCAACATGCCGCAAGTTCCCGTGTCACACAATCCGCAGACTATACCTGTCTAGACAAGGCAACACACCTGTGAGATCGCCCGCAGCGACGTTATTGCCGACTACTCCTCCCGATGCCCACCGCGGCCACTGGCGACCAGTTTCTTGAGGTTGGCGGCAGCGGCCATCGACTGCTCGCGCAGCCGCGTCAGGATGGCCTTCTTGTCGGTATCGGCTGGTCCGACACCGGCCATGAGCTTGCCGAATCCGTCGAGCCGGCTCTCGCGGGTCCATGCGCGCAGCGCCTTGTCCTGACCCCACTGGAACTGGTTGCCCAGGTTGATCAGCATCGACAGCGGATAGTCCGCCATGCGGTGCGGGAAGGGCACGGTGGCGCAAAGCCGGTTGCGCGTCGCATCGTCGCCGCAATGCACTTCCACATAGGCGGTCAGCGCCGCACTGAAAGCCGGCTGCGGCAGCCGCACGATCTGCAGCACGATCTTGCCGTCCTGAAAGATGGGTTGGACAGCGCGCGGCTCGACCGCCGAGGCGGTGCAGTCGATGAACAAGCTACCGGGCTCGACCGCCACGCTCCCCTGCTGCAACAACAGACGGTCGGGCTCGATGGCCGTTACCCGTCCCTGGCGCACCACGTTACGCACCGTGCGCAGTAATTCCACCTCGCCCGGCGCCACGGTGGCCAGATGGAACATCGTCGGCGTGTGGTCCGGGAAGATGCGCAGCAAGGCGCCACAGGACTCCAGACGCAGGAACAGGTCGTCGACCGAAGAGGCCTCGGCGAAGGCCTGCATCTGATCGGCCTGGCTGCCAAACACATCGTTGAAGAACGACTCGCCCGGCTGCACCGTTACGCGGTTGACCAGCCAGGAGTCTCGTGGCATGACCCAGGTAATCGCGTCGGCGCTGGCGCCGGACTGGATCAGCCACACCACCGTGTCCATCGCGGTCTTGCCTGCGCCCAACACGACAAAGCGGCGCGGCATCACCGGCTCACCCTGCGGTGCGCCAGCGCCCAAGGTCTGCCACAACTGCGGCAAGCCGTTGGGCGGCACGACCTGTACGCCCGCCGCCACGCTGAACCGGCGCGTGTGCGTCGCCGGCACCATCGGGCTGAAGTAGTTCGCGTCCACCACCTTCTTGCGTACCGTGACGCGGGTCCGAGCGCCGGACAGCAACGATTCGAACTCGCCGTCGCCCAGGTAGTTGCTCATCGGGTGGTAGGCCACGCGCCCGCTGGGCAGCAGGCGGTGCTGCATCACCCGGTCGAAATAACCACAGACCTCGGAACCCGAGGCCAGTTCGAACAAGCCCTTGTTCAGCCCGATCGCATCGAGGCGCCCACTGCCCAGCTCCATGGAATTGACACCATAAAACGCCGAAGGCTGGTGCAAGGTGACAAAGCCGTAGGCATCGTTCCAGTGCCCGCCCGGTTTGCCGTGGCGGTCAACGATGGTGACATGGGCGTCACTCTCGGCAATCAGGGTATCGGCAAAGGCCAGGCCGGCAGTGCCGCTGCCGATGATCAGGTAGTCGGTGTCGATGGTGTGCATGGGGCGTAGCGTAACTGCAAGCCCGGTGCGCGTGGGCGTGTCTGGACAAACAAGGCATCGGCCAGCAAGCTGCGCACCATTGGCTCAGACCACCCGATACCCCTTTCGGGTACGAACATACCCCATGGGGGCTGGCCTGCCAACAATGCAAACGCAATGCCACCAGGCGCCGGCCAGCGTCCCGGTTCAGCGCCCGCGCCACACGGGAGACCGCTTCTCGGCGAACGCGAGCGGCCCCTCTTTCGCATCTTCGGAGCCCAGCATCGCCGTATACGCCGGCAGCGCGCCCGCACGCATGGTTCGAAATGCCTGTTCAACAGGTTGGGACTCGGCCGCGCGCAGCACCTGTTTGAGCGCCGCGATGGGCAGAGGCGCGGCTGCGACGATCTGCGCCGCCAGCGACTGCGCCACCGTCATCAGCTCGGCCACCGGCACGACCCGGTTGACCAGGCCCCACTGCGCCGCCTCGGCCGCACCCATGCGCCGGCCGGTCATCAGCATCTCGTTGGCAATGGCGCGCGGCAGCCGGCGAGGGAGTCGCAATACGCCGCCGGAGTCCGCCAGCAAACCCAGCCGGACCTCGGGCAATGCAAACTCGGCGGTGTCGGCCGCCACCATCAGATCGGCCGACAGCGCCAGCTCGAATCCGCCGCCCATGGCCAGGCCGTTGACGGCGGCGATCACGGGCTTGTCCAGTGCGAAGAATTCGGTCAGTCCGGCAAATCCACCCGGACTGTGCACGACATCGATGGCCTCGCCTTCGTTGGCAGCGTTCAGATCCCAGCCGGCCGAAAAGAAGCGTCCGGTGCCGGTGATGATGGCCACACGCAGCGTGGCGTCATCCTGCAGACGCTTGAATGCGGCATACAGCAAGCCGCTGGTGGCCACGTCGATGGCGTTGGCCTTGGGCCGGTCCAGTGTGATCGTCAGCACACCCTCGTTCGCCTCGGTACGCACCACATCGGTCACGGTTCAATCCTCCTGTGTCAATCGGATCATCGCATCGACCGCGAGCACCCCACGGCCGCAGGGCAATACCAGCACCGGATTCACATCGAGTTCGTGCAACTGCGTGGCATGGGCCTGCGCGTACAAGGCCACGGCCATCACCGCGTCGAGCAGGGCCTCGACATCGCCAGGGGGTTTGCCCCGGTATCCGCACAACAACGGCCAGCAGCGCAGCAATTCCAGTGCGCGGCGCACATCGGTACGCGTGGCAGGCAACAAAACCGTGGTGGCGTCCTGCAGCAATTCGACCAGCACGCCGCCAGCGCCCAGTGTCAGCGCCAGGCCAAACTGCGGATCACGCGAGACACCGACGATGATCTCGGCGACCCCATCGGTTGCCATCTGCTCCACCAGAAAACGCTCGGACAGGCCGGCCAACGCAGTCACGGCGTCCACCACCTGCTCTGCGTTCTTCAGGTTCAAGCGCACGGCGCCGGCTTCGGTCTTGTGCGCCAGCGTGGTGGACAATGCCTTGACCACCAGCGGGAACCCCAATTGCGCAGCCACAACGCCGGCGTCCATGGCCGATACCACTTCGCCACGCGGGATCGGCAGGCCGAACGCCGCCAGTGCCTGCTTGCTGGCCACCTCGTCGAACATGCGAAGCGGTCGAACTCTTCCTTGACCGTCAGTGTGCAGTCCGCCTTGCGGACCCGCAAGCGGCAGTATGTCGTCACGGCGTGCACGCACCACACCGATGGCCGCAGCATGGCCGACAGCGTCCAGGCATTCGGCAATCCCCTGCATCGGTGTGATGCCCCGCTCAAGCAGCTGGCGCGCGACACCCTCGGGCAAACCCTCGGGCATGGATGCGAGCACGGCGCAGGGCACCGGATGGTGCGCATGGGCGGCGACAAACGCATCCACCGTGGTCTGCCAGGCGACCGACACGCATCGATCGGCGCGCGGAAAGTCCAGCACCAGCAGATGCATGTCAAAACGGCATGCCAGTAGCGCAGAAAAACAGGCTGTCTGCGCCGCAAGGTCGCCCCATATATAGGTGTGATAGTCGAGCGGATTGGCCAGCGTGACCTTGTCGCCAAGCACTGCGTGCAATGCGAGCCGCTGCGGAGCAGGTATGGCCGGCATGTCGAGTAGCCGCGGCTGCGCCAGATCGGCCACCAGTGACGCCTCGCCGCCCGAACAACTCGCCGATATGATGCGCCGCCCTGCCAACGGACCACACACATGCAGCAGCTTGAGCGTTTCGATCAGGCTGGCCGGATCAAACACCCGTGCAATACCGAAGCGCCGGAACAAGGCGTCGTACAGCGCATCCGCTCCGGCCAGCGAACCGGTATGGCTGACCGTGGTGCTGGCACCCAGCGCCGAACTGCCGGCCTTGAGTGCGACCAGAGGCACACCTTTTTCGAGCGCAAGCAGCGCCACGCGCGAGAACGCCGCAATGTCATCGAGACCTTCGATATGCAGGCCGATCGCGCTGATACGCGTGTCTTGCAACAAGGCCTCGACGATGGCCTCGATGCCCGCGCCGGCCTTGTTGCCCACCGTGATCAAGGTGGCCAGCGGCAGATTGCGCCGCTGCATCGTCAGGTTCAACGCGATGTTGCCGCTTTGCGAGACGATGGCCACACCCCGAGCGACCCGCTCGCCGCCATGCTGGTCCGGCCACAAGGCCACACCATCGAGGTAGTTCAGCATGCCGTAGCAATTGGGCCCGACCAGCGGCATGGCGCCCGCGGCCGCCACCAGGCGCCGCTGCAAGGCCACACCGGCACCACCGACCTCGGCGAAACCCGACGCGTAACAGATCACACCGCCGGCGCCACGTTCGGCCAGCTGCGCGACGATGTCGACGGTGCCTTCGCGCGGCACGGCAATGAAGCTGGCGTCCGGCGCTTCGGGCAACGACGCGACGTCGCGAAAACACGGCAGGCCCTCGACATGCCCATGACGCGGATGCACCGGCCAGATCGCGCCAGCAAACCCGAGTGCACGGCATTGGCGCACCACTTCGGCGGCGGCGCTGCCACCGAACACCGCCACATGGCGCGGTGCAAACAAGCGGCGCAGCGCCGGTGTGGACGCGGGCAAGGGATCTGTCACAGGATCGACTACAAAAGTCTTCACGAACCGCGCGCGCGCAACAACGCGCGCGAGATGATGTGGCGCTGGATCTCGCTGGTGCCGTCCCAGATACGTTCGACCCTGGCGTCGCGCCAGAAGCGCTCGATCGGCAAACTGGCCATCAACCCCATGCCGCCGAAGATCTGCAGCGCGTTATCGGTGATACGCGCCAGCGCCTCGGAGGCATACAACTTGGCCATCGCCGCGTCGCTGTCGGTCATGCGTCCCAGGTCGCATTTCCATGCGGCGCGCAGCGTCAGCAGTTCGGCGGCCTCAAGTTCGGTCGCCATGTCGGCGAGCTTGAAGCCGGTACCCTGGAAACGACCGATGGTCTGGCCGAACTGCCTGCGCGTGGCGGCCCACTCGGTCGCCATGTCGAGCACACGATGGCCACGCCCGACACTGGTGGCGGCCACGGTGAGCCGTGTCGCACCCAGCCATTCACCCATCAGCTCGAAACCCTTGCCCTCCTCGCCCAGGCGTTTGGAGACCGGCACCCGGCAATCGCTGAAAAACAGTTCGCACTGGTGGTAACCCCGGTTCGAAACGCAGACCGGGCCGCGCCGCACCTCCAGCCCCGGGCTGTCGAGGTCAACCAGGAAGCCGGTGATCTTCTTCTTGGGTCCGCTCTTCGTCTGCTCGACATCGGTGGCGGCGAACAGCACCACGAAATCGGCCATGTCGGCATGGCTGATGAAATGTTTGGTGCCGTTGATCACGTAATCGCCGCCATCACGCACCGCGCGGGTCAGCATGCCGCGCACGTCGGAGCCGGCATTGGGTTCGGTCATGGCCAGGCAGTCGTGGCGTTCACCGCGGATGGTGGGCAGCAGGTATTCGTCGATCTGCTCGCCCGTGCAGCCGCGCAATATATTGCTTGGGCGCGCCACCAGCATCTGCAGGGCGTATCCGGCCCGACCCAGTTCACGCTCCATCAGCGTGATGCCCAGGTTATCGAGCCCGCCGCCGCCCAGGTCTTGCGGCATGTTCGCCGCGTACAGGCCGACTTCAATCGCCTTGGACTGGATCTGCTGCTGCAACTCCGGTGGAATCTCGTCCAGCCGCTCCACCATATCCTCATGCGGATAAAGTTCGGTCTCGACAAACTGGCGCACCGTGTCCACCAGCATCGTCTGTTCGGAGCTGAGCTCGAAATCCATGGCGTTTCCTTCGGGGATGCGCGTGACGCGAGAAAAAGGGGAAGTCTCAGGGCGACTTGCGTCGGATGCCGATCGGCTGACCGGCCTGCGCGGGTTGGGGCAGCGCCGCATGGGCCTTGCGAATCGCCAATACCTTGGCCCGCAGTTCGGGCGGCAGGGCGACCGAACGGCCCTCGCGCATGGCCACATGCACCAGCATCTGTTCGCCGGTGGCGAGCAATTCGCCGCTGGTGCCGTTGAACATGGCGTGGAAGATATGCAGGCGCTTGTCGTCGCAGTCCAGCAGCTGCAGCGTGAGCCGGATCGGATCGCCCTGCGAGCACTCGCGCAGATTGTGCAGATGCGTCTGCACGGTGTACAACGAATGCCCGGCGGCACGGTAGGCCTCGTCAATGCCGATGAAACGGAAAAACGCATCGGAGTTGTCGCCGAACACCAGCAGGTAACACGACTCACTCATATGACCGTTGTAGTCGACCCATGCTGGCGACACCGTGGCCTGCAACAGGCACAGCGGCGCGGCAATCGGCGCTTGCGGGTCCCAGGCATGGTGGCCGCTGCCCTCCAGCGGCGTGGTCAGCGCATGAACGGGCATTCTGGCTTCATCCATGGTGGGGCTTCCTGATCAGCCGGGCAAGGCAATCGTGCGGCCGGCGTATTTCGGCCGCGGCAGGCTCCGGTGCGCCACGGTGAGCATCTGCACCTTGGCCATCACCACAGGCGCGAATGGCGCCGCTTTCGGCCCGGACATGTCCACATTGAGCAGCATCTGCTCGTTGGCGGCCAGCAAGGTATTGGTGCCTGCAAGAATCATGGTCTGGTAAATCTGCAGCCGCTTGGCATCGCTGCCCAGGACCTGGGTGTACACCTCGATCGCCTTGCCTTGCTTGACCTCCTGCAGATAGTTGATGTGTGACTCCAGCGTGAAGATCGAGTGCCCGGTGGCTTTGCGGCCGCCGTCGTCCAGCCCGATCAAGGCCATCACGGCGTTGGTCGCTTCGCTGAACACGACCATGTAGTAGCCATCGTTCAGATGCCCGTTGTAGTCCACCCACGGCAGCAGCACTGTGCCACTCCAGGTCTTCAGTAAAGTTTCGGCGGCCTCACTCATCAAGAGAAATCCCGTGTTTGATCTTGGTCGCGCGGATCGCCTCCTGCACCGCCATCAGGCAATCGTCGCGGTAACGCTCCAGGTCGGCGATGCTGTGGCTGCCCAGCTGTGCGCAGGTGCCATCGACGACGTCGTCGATCAGCTTGTCGGTCAACTCCGGCGCCTCGAGTTTGGTCCACGGAAGCTTGAGGGCCGGGCCGAACTGCGACATGAAGTGGCGCATGCCGGCGTCGCCACCGGCCAGCGTATAGGTCAGGAAACTGCCCATGAAAGACCAGCGCTGCCCGGCGCCAAAACGGATCGCATCGTCGATCTCGCCGGTAGTGGCCACGCCGTCGTTGACCAGGTGCAGCGACTCGCGCCACAGCGCCTCCAGAAGCCGATCGGCAATGAAGCCGGGTACTTCCTTGCGCACATGCAGTGGACGCATGCCCAGCGAACGGTAGACCGCGATCGCGGCCTGGATGGCGTCAGACGCGGTTTTCTCGCCACCCACCACTTCGACCAGCGGCAACAGGTAGACCGGATTGAACGGATGACCCACCACGCAACGATCCGGCCGCGTCGCCTTGGCATAGAACTCGCTGGGCAGCAAGCCGGAAGTGGACGAGCCGATCAGCACATCGGGCCGCGCGGCCGCGCTGATCTGCGTGTGCAGGTCGATCTTGAGATCGAGCCGCTCGGGCGCACTTTCCTGGATGAAGTCGGCGCCCCGCACACATTCCTTGATGGTCGCGACAAAACGCAGGCGGTCCAGTGAGGCACCCTTGACCAGCCCCTTGCGCTCCAGTGCGCCCCAGGCCTTGGCAACGCGCTGGCGCAAGGCTGCTTCGGCTCCCGGCGCCGGG
>JBKJRR010000111.1:0-5487 GCA_046594635.1 Burkholderiaceae bacterium | reverse complement strand
AGCCTTGCAGCGCCAGACAGCGACGGCGAACATCCTGCGTGTGATCAGCGGGTCCCCGACCGATGTGCAGCCGGTGTTCGAGGCCATCGTCGAAACTGCCGTTCGACTGCTCGCGTGCGACCTCGCATTTGTCCAGCGCCGCGACGATGAGACTTATTCCGTGGCCGCCGGCGCGTCGCCAGCGGGTCCCGTCACGGCACCCTTGCTGTCAAAAATTTCGATCGATCCCGCAGCGAATTTTCCGTCGAGGGCCATGGTCGACAAGGTCATGGTGCATGTTCCCGACTGGTCGGCTGTCGATCTGCCCGAGCATGAGCGCGACCGGCGGGAAAGGCTGGGCATCAACGCGTCGCTTCATTTGCCGCTGATGCGCGGCGATACGGCCATTGGTGTGCTGACCCTGGCCTGCAAGCGCTCGCGTGTCTTTGCGGACAAGGAGATTGCGCTGGCCCAGTCGTTCTGCGACCAGGCCATGATTGCGATCGAAAATGTGCGGCTGTTCAAAGAGACACAGGAAGCTTTGGATCAGCAGACGGCGTCGGCCGAGGTGCTGGAGGTGATTGGAAGCTCGGTTGCCGATACGCAGCCGGTGTTCGACAAGATACTCCAAAGCTGCAAGCATCTGTTTGGTGGTACGCAGATTGGCATCAATCTGGTGGGGCAGGACGGCGAGCTGTGGATTGGCGCCTATGACGGACCTGGGCGCGCGGAGCTTGAGCGTCTGCAGCCTTTCCCGGCGGGAGACGGTTCCGGTTCGGGTGCCGCCATTGTGCATCGGCGTGTCATGCACTACCCCGATGCCAGCGCGGATGACGTGCCGCCTGTGACCCGAAGTGGCTGCAGGGCCACCCATATCCGTTCGGTCCTGTTTGCACCGATGCTGTGGGAAGGCAGGGGCATTGGAACCATCTTCGTTGGCCGCGACGTACCCGGACGGTTTTCGGACAAGGCGATCGCGCTGCTACGTACGTTCTGCGACCAGGCGGTGATCGCGATCCAGAACGCGCGGCTGTTCCGGGAGACACATGAGGCGCTTGAGCGCCAGACAGCGACTGCAGAGATTCTGAAGGTCATCGCCAGTTCGCCCGACGACGTTCAACCCGTATTCGATGCGATCGCGGCCAGTTCCAACCGACTGCTGGCTGGCTTTTCCACCATGGTGGGGCGTTTTGCCGATGGAAAGTTGCACCTGGTGGCATTCACTCCGACGGATGCTGCGGGCGATGCCGCATTGCAGAAGTCCTTTCCGGTCCAACTGGCTCGGTTCCATGGTGCAGACGCTTTGCTGAGCGGCCAGATGGTGCATGTCGAGGATGCCGAAAAGGATTTCGAATCGTCGCCGCTGGTGCGTGAGGTCGCGCGGGCGCGCGGGTGGCGCAGCGCGTTGTTCTGTCCGTTGATGCGCGACGCGACCTCACTCGGAATGATCAGCGTGACGCGGCGCCAACCTGGCAGTTTCTCGCATCACCAGGTTCAACTGTTGCAGACGTTTGCGGATCAGGCGGTGATCGCGATCGAGAACGTGCGCCTGTTCAATGAGACCAAGGAGGCGCTGGAGCAGCAGACGGCGACGTCCGAAGTGCTGCAGGTCATATCCCGCTCGACCTTCGATCTGGATCCGGTGTTCCGTACCCTGGTCGAGAGCGCCGTGCGGCTGTGTGGCGCCCAGACCGGCATGATCTTTCGCCAGGTTGGGGGCGTGATGCACCTGGCGGCGTCCGATGGCCCGAACAAGGCGTTCATGGAATATGTGGCCGCACACCCGATCGCCCCGGGGCGCGGGGCAGCGACCGGACGTGCCGCGCTGGAGGGACGCACTGTCCATATCCTGGACGTCGAGGCCGATCCGGAATATGCGTACGGCGGCAAGGTACTGGAGCGTTATCGCTCGATCGTCGCAGTGCCTTTGTTGCGCGACGGCAAGGTCATGGGTGTGTTTGCGTTGTGGCGCCACCATGTGGAGGCCTTCACGCCGCGCCAGATCGCGCTGGTGGAGACCTTCGCCGACCAGGCAGTGATTGCGATCGAGAACGTGCGCCTTTTCAACGAGACGCAGGAGTCGCTGGAGCGACTGACGGCCACCGCAGAGATCCTCAACGTGATCGCCAGTTCGCCCGACGATGTTCAGCCAGTGCTCGATGCCATTGTGCAAAGCGCCCGCAAGCTGATCGGCGGATTCTCGGCGACCCTGCTGCGTCGCAATGGTGATTACATCCACCTGGCGGCATACACCCGAACCACAGAGGACGGTGACCGTGATTTGTTGTCCTTCTTCCCCGCGCCGCTGAGTTCCGATTCGCTCTACCAGCCGCTGATCACGGGGACATCGCATATTGTCGAAGACACTGAAACGGACAAAGGCATATCCGATGGCCTGCGCCATCTGGCGCGCAGCAGAGGCTGGCGCAGCCAGATCCTCGTGCCGTTGCTGCTTGACGGCGTGGCGATTGGCGTTATCAGCGTCACCCGCAGCCAGCCTGGAACTTTCTCGGACCATCAGCTCGATCTGCTCAAGACCTTTGCCGACCAGGCGGTGATCGCGATCCAGAACACGCGACTGTTCAACGACACCAAGGAGGCGTTGGAACAGCAAACTGCAACGGCTGAAGTACTGGAGGTGATCAGCGGATCGGTGGCCGATGCGAGGCCGGTGTTCGACAAGATACTGGCGAGTTGCAAGAAGTTGTTCAGCAGCTCGGAGCAGGGTATCGTGCTGGTCGGCGACGACGGTTTCGTCGAACTGGCGGCGCACCATGGTGCGGCATTGTCTGCGTTGCAAGCTTTCTACAACGCCAGAGTTCCTGCCGCGTCGTATGGAGTCGGCATCCTGCGCGGCAAGCCGATCCATGTCGTCAATGCACTCGATCCCGCAACCGGCCGCGATCTGCACGCGGTGGCGCAATGGTTGAACCAGCCGCCTTTGTCGCTTGGCGCGTATTCGCAGGTGCTGGCGCCCATGGCATGGGAAGGCCGTCCTGTGGGTTTTTTGTACGCTATCCGTTTGCCTGCAACCGGTTTCACTGCCAAGGAGATCTCGCTGCTCGAGACCTTTGCCGACCAGGCTGTTATCGCTATCCAGAACGCCCGCATGTTTCTCGAGACGCAGGAGGCCCGCGCGGCGGCCGAGGCCGCCAACGAGGCAAAGAGTTCATTCCTGGCCACGATGAGCCACGAGATCCGCACTCCGATGAACGCGGTGATCGGCATGAGCGGGCTGCTGCTGGACACACCATTGAACGACGAGCAGCGCGACTTCGCATCGACGATCCGCGATTCGGGGGATGCGCTGCTGACCATCATCAACGACATCCTGGACTTCTCCAAGATCGAGGCCGGGCGCATGGATATCGAGGCGCATCCGTTCGATATACGCGAATGTGTCGAGGCGGCGCTGGACCTGATGAGCACCCGTGCGGCCGAAAAGAAGCTTGACCTGGCCTACCTGTTCGAGGGCGACGTGCCCATGGCGGTGAATGGCGACGTGACGCGACTGCGCCAGGTGCTGCTCAATCTGCTGGCCAATGCGGTCAAGTTCACCGAGCAGGGTGAGGTGGTGCTGACGGTGAGTGCGCATCCGGCCGACGGCGGCGTCGAGCTGACATTTGCCATTCGCGACACCGGCATCGGGCTGTCCGAGCAAGGCATGTCGCGGTTGTTCCAGTCGTTCTCGCAGGCGGATTCGTCGACCACACGCAAATACGGCGGCACCGGCTTGGGGCTGGCGATCAGCAAGCGGCTGGCCGAGTTGATGGGCGGCACGATGGTCGCTAAAAGCGCCGGCCTTGCAAAGGGCTCCACTTTCTCGTTCTCCATCGTCGCACCGATGGCCGAGTCGCCGTCGTCCAACCGGCGCGACTACATCGGTCAGCAACCGGCGCTGGCCGGAAAACGCATGCTGGTGGTCGACGACAACGCCACCAACCGCAAGGTGTTGGCGCTGCAGAGCGGCAAATGGGGCATGGTCGTGCGCGATACCGAGTCTGCAGCCCAGGCGCTGGGCTGGCTGGACAAGGGCGAGGCATTCGATCTGGCAGTGCTGGACATGCATATGCCCGAAATGGACGGATTGACCCTGGCGGGCAAGATGCACGCGATGCGCGCCGACTTGCCACTGGTGCTGTTCAGTTCGCTGGGTCGCCGCGAAGCCGGCGACACCGAGGGCCTGTTCCAGGCCTATATGGGCAAACCACTGCGCCAGTCGCAATTGTTCGACACGCTGATCGGTCTGCTGGGTGACGGCGATACGCCAAGACCTGCAGCCGTGCCGGTCAAGCCGAGGATCGATGCGGATATGGCCAAACACCATCCGCTGCGCATCCTGCTGGCGGAAGATAACGTCGTGAACCAGAAGCTGGCCATGCGATTGCTGCAGCAGATGGGTTACAGGGCTGATCTGGCCAGCAATGGTATCGAGGCGATCGAGTGCGTCGATCGCCAGACTTATGACGTGATCCTGATGGACGTGCAGATGCCCGAGATGGACGGTATGGAGGCGTCGCGCCGCATTACCGGGAAGTGGCCGGCGGACAAGCGCCCGCGCATCATTGCGATGACCGCCAACGCGATGCAGGGCGACCGCGAGGCTTGCCTTGCGGCGGGAATGGACGACTATGTGACGAAACCGATCCGGGTCGATGCGCTGGTAGAGGCGCTTGCCGGCGTCGTCAGCAGGAATGGAGCCTGAGATGGCAGGTCTCAAAAATCTGCAGGCGCAGATCGGGCACGACCTTGCTGTGCCGCGATCGGACGGTCGAGGCCACAAGGGAGTTGAAACTGCCATGGATCGTGGCATGCGCCAGATTCATGCGCTTTTCTGGGCCGGTCAGCATCAGCAGGTCGTCGAACGTTGTGAGGCCGGTTTGCGAGACACACGCCTGCGAGCCGCGTTGCAGATGGCGCTGTGCGCGGCGCGGCTGGAATCGCTGGTTGCACTGGGCCGATTTGCCGATGCGGCGCAACAGGCCGATGCCATGATGGCGTTGGCCGAACCTGAACGACAAGGGAAGGCGCTGCGCGCACTGGCGCTGGCGGGTCGAAGCCTGGTTCTGATGCGCCAGGGCCAGGTGCGTGCGGCCGAGGACGCCGCGCAGGCAGCCGTGGACCAGGCGCGCCGCGCAGGTGATGAACGATTGTTCGGCGCGTGCCTGCTGCGCCAGGGCGAAGCGCAGTTCCGTGCAACCCACAATGAGGCGGCGCTGGCGACCGCGCAGCAAGCGGCCGATGTGTTCGAGCGGTTGGGTGACCCTGTTGGCCTTGGCCGTGCATTCTGGGTCAGGGCTTTTGCCCATGCCCGCCTGGCCCAACAGGAAGCCTCGCGCTCCGCGGCTTTGCAGGCCGAGGCGCTGGCACGTCAAAGCGGGGACCAATGGGGACTGGCCAATGCGCTGAACGTGCTGACCTTCACGAACAAGGACATTGCACAACGTCTGGCACTGTCGCAGCAAGCCTTGCAAGCGTACGAACGCGCGGGCCAGACCTTTGGCCGTG
>JBKJRR010000110.1:0-5942 GCA_046594635.1 Burkholderiaceae bacterium | reverse complement strand
TCGCGTTGCGCCACATATTGCGCAGTCACATCGCTGAACACCAGCACCACACCCTGCATCGCGCCTTGGTCGTCGCGTATTGGTGCGGCGCTGTCCGCAATGTGCAGCCGCCCGCCGTCGCGGGCCTCCAATTCCGTCCCATTGGTGAGACCCACCACATCGCCGGTTTCCAGCACCATCTGCACCGGGTCGATCGCCGTACTCTGGCCATCAGCACTGGTAATTCGAAAAACCTCCGTCAACGGCTGCCCGAGTGCCTCATCCAGCGGCCAGCCGGTGAGCCGCTCTGCTGCAGGATTCATGCGGGTGATCCGCCCGTTCATGTCCGTGGCAATGACCGCATCGCCGATTGACTGCAGCGTGATCGCAAGGTTGCGCTCGTTCTCGCGCAGCGCCACCTCCACCCTATGGCGGGCCTGCACCATTTGGTTAAAGGCCTGCTCGAGCGCCACGAGTTCAGGTGCCCCGCCGGTCGCCGGCACGCGCGCATCCGACGCACCATGTGCCAAACGCGTGGTCGCCGCCACGATGTATTCGATCGGCCGCACGATGCCGCGCGCCAGTCGCCATGCCAGCACCAACGCCAGGGCCAGCAACACGACACTGACCGCCACACTGCGCGCCAGATTCCGGTCGGCATCGGCATACGCCGCCGCCTCGGGCATGGCGGACACCACCGTCCAGCCGACCGAGGCCAGCGTATGGTGCGCAACAATCTGCGGCACACCTTGTGTATCGGCAAGCGTTGTTACCCCGCTCGCCCCCCCAATGGCCATGGCGTCCCACTTCGGGAATACGTTGACCACCGGCCTGGAAATCCATTCCCCCTCAACAGTTGAATGCAGGAGCACACGACGCTGTTTGTCGAGCACCAGAACCAGGGAGCCCCGTGGCACATCGCGCATGATCAGCTTGTTGATCGCCTGCAGGTCGAGCGGCAGGGCGACGATGCCGACCATATTTTCAGCGTCGTCGCGAATCGGCTCAGTGAGTACCGTCACCCAGCGACGGGCCAACGGCGCCATGAATGCGTCAGATGCCTGAAACTGCCCGGCCGTGGTCGCCGGGCGGAACCAGGAGAACGATTGCATCTGTTCACGCCCCGGCGGGTTCTGCAGGTAAGTGCACACCGCATTGCCTTGCAGGTCACGCGTGCCAACGGTGACGAACTCCGGGTGCAGACGCACAAACCCCTTGATCAGGGGATCGCAGGCACCGACATCCATGGAGCGGACCATCGGCTGGGCGGCGATCAGTGACAAGGTCCCCGAATATTCAGCCAGACTGGCCTGCAGACGGCCCAGCGTTCCATTGAGCAGCAGGTCGACCCGCTCGAGCGCTTGCGCCCGATCGCGATCACGCCCCTGCACGATCTGCCAGACGGACACCAGGAACAGCGGCAAGATCGCGACCAGGACCAGCACCGCCAGCTGAAACCGGATCGACCGACGGCCCAAACCCGGCACTTCAGCACCTGGAGCATTCTTGATTCGCCCCACGGACACGTCGGCTCAGCGCCTGTAGGCCCGTAGCCAAGGACGCGAGACAGGCGCCTGCAGATGTATCGACAACCGCATCAACAAACCACTCCCAGTTCGTCGGTTGTCTCTGACCGGCGGCGATATCGACAAAAGTCGGGCCACCGGTATCAGAAAGACTCAGCGGACGCCACCTGCCCGCCGGTCCGCTTGTTCTCGCACAACCGCAATGGGCCAAATATTATCAAATTGCAACCCATAGATCAGGCAGATTCGACAAAGTACGAAGAATCGTCGACAGCGAACCGCTGCGCACCAGCGTGTGGGCATGCGCGATGTCCGGCGCCAGATAGCGGTCCTGGCCCAGTGCAGGTACCTGCTCGCGCAATAGTGCATGGGCCTGCTCCAGTGCCGGCGAACTGCGCAGCGGGCGCAGAAACTCGATACCCTGGGCCGCCGCCAGCCATTCAATGGCCAGGATGTGCGCCGTGTTGTAGATCATGTCCTGCAGCCGCCGCGCCGCAAACGTGGCCATTGACACATGGTCTTCCTGGTTGGCGCTGGTGGGCAGGCTGTCGACACTTGCCGGATGGGCGAGCGATTTGTTTTCGGACGCCAGGGCCGCAGCCGTTACATGCGCGATCATGAAGCCGCTGTTCAGACCGGCATCCGCCGTCAGAAACGGTGGCAGGCGGGATACGCCGCTGTCGATCAGCATCGCGATGCGGCGTTCGGCTATCGCGCCCACCTCGGCGATGGCCAGCGCCATCGCGTCGGCCGCCAATGCCACCGGTTCGGCATGGAAGTTGCCACCCGAGATCATGGCCCCATCCTGCGCAAAGACCAGCGGGTTGTCGGTCACCGCATTGGCCTCGCGCACCAGCACCAGCGCCGCGTGGCGCATCGTATCCAGGCAGGCGCCCACCACCTGCGGCTGGCAACGCAGGCTATAGGGATCCTGCACCCGGTCATCACCGTCCAGGTGGGAGTGGCGGATCTCGCTTCCCGCCAGCAAACTGCGGTAGTACTGGGCTACATCGATCTGCCCGGGCTGGCCACGCAGGGCGTGGATGCGCGGATCGAAGGGTCCGTCGCTGCCACGCGCTGCATCGACGGTCAGCGCCCCGATGACCAGCGCCGACTCCAACACCGGCTCGAATGCCAGCAAGCCATGCAAGGCCAATGCCGTCGACGTCTGTGTGCCATTGATCAGGGCCAGGCCCTCCTTCGGGCCCAGAATCAGTGGCGCGATGCCGGCACGCTGCAAGGCCGGCAGTGACGGGACCGCCTGGCCGTCCTGCCACATCGCGCCCTCCCCCATCAACGCCAGCGTCATATGCGCCAGCGGTGCCAGGTCGCCCGACGCGCCAACCGACCCGCGCGCCGGCACCCAAGGCACCAGGCCGGCATTGGCAACGGCCATGATGGTGTCAATCACCTCCTCGCGCACACCCGAATAACCACGCGCCAGACTCGCCGCCTTGAGCGCCAGCATCAGGCGCACAACCGGTGGCGACAACGGCTCGCCGACACCCACGCAATGCGACCGAATCAGATTGAGTTGCAGTGTCGCCAGGTCCACCTTGCTGATGCGCTGATTGGCCAGCTTGCCGAAGCCGGTATTGACGCCATAGACCGGCGCGTCGCCTTCGGCAGCCGCTCGGACCACCTGGGCACTGGCACGGATGCCGGGTCGGCAATCATCCGACAGCCGCAAAGGCTCTGTGCCCTGATGGATACGCTGAATCTGGTCCAGCGTCAGGTTTCCGGGTTCGATCAGCATGTCATTTCCCCAGCATCGGCAGATTCAGACCTTGCTCACGCGCGCAGGCGGCAGCCTCTTCATAACCTGCATCGGCATGGCGCATCACGCCGGTGCCCGGGTCGTTCCACAACACCCGTTCGATGCGCCGACCTGCCGCATCGGTTCCGTCACAGACGATGACGACACCCGAATGCTGCGAATACCCCATGCCTACGCCACCGCCGTGGTGCAGCGACACCCAGGTCGCGCCGCCGGCGGTATTGAGCAAGGCATTGAGCAGCGGCCAATCGGACACCGCGTCCGATCCATCCCGCATGGATTCGGTTTCGCGGTTGGGTGATGCCACCGAACCGCTGTCCAGGTGGTCCCGCCCGATGACGATAGGCGCCTTGAGTTCACCCGAGCGCACCATCTCGTTGAACGCCAGACCGGCTCGGTGGCGCTCGCCCAGCCCGATCCAACAAATGCGTGCCGGCAGTCCCTGAAACGCAATACGCTCGGCGGCCATGTCGAGCCAACGATGCAGGTGGGCGTCTTCGGGAAAAAGCTCTTTCATCTTGGCGTCGGTCTTGCGGATATCTTCCGGGTCGCCGGACAAGGCAACCCAGCGGAACGGGCCCTTGCCCCGGCAGAACAGCGGCCGCACATAGGCCGGCACAAAGCCAGGGAAATCGAATGCTTTGTCCACGCCCTCGTCAAACGCCACCTGGCGGATGTTGTTGCCGTAGTCGACCGTCGGAATACCCATGGCCTGGAAGTCAAGCATGGCCTGCACATGGACGGCGCAACTGGCAGCTGCCGCCTTGCGCAGTGGCGCGTGCTGGCTGTCATCGATCTGGGCGGCGCGCCATTGCTCTACGCTCCATCCTGTTGGCAGGTAACCGTTGACGAGGTCGTGTGCCGAGGTTTGATCGGTTACCAGGTCGGGGCGCAAGCCACCTGCGCGGGCGCGTCGCACCAGTTCGGGCAGGATCTCGGCGGCATTGCCCAGTAGGCCGATGGACACCGGCTTCTTCTGGTCGCGGTAACGCGCCAGGCGCTCCAGCGCGTCATCGATGTCGGTGGCCTGCTCATCCAGATAACGGGTCTTGATGCGAAAGTCGATACGCGACTGCTGGCACTCGATGTTGAGCGAACTGGCGCCGGCAAAACTGGCCGCCAGCGGCTGTGCGCCGCCCATGCCGCCGAGACCCGCGGTCAGGATCCAGCGCCCGGCCAGGTCGCCGTTGTAGTGCTGACGGCCGGCTTCGACAAAGGTTTCATAGGTGCCTTGCACGATACCCTGACTGCCGATGTAGATCCAGGAACCGGCCGTCATCTGGCCATACATCATCAGGCCCTTGCGGTCCAGTTCATGAAAATGTTCCCAGGTGGCCCATTTGGGAACCAGGTTGGAGTTGGCGATCAGCACGCGGGGCGCGTCGACATGGGTACGGAACACCCCGACCGGCTTGCCCGACTGCACCAGCAGCGTTTCGTCTTCACCGAGCTTGCGCAGGCTCTCCAGGATGGCCTCGAAACAGTCCCAGTTACGCGCCGCCTTGCCGATGCCGCCGTACACCACCAGCGCATCCGGATTCTCGGCCACCTCGGGGTCCAGGTTGTTCTGCACCATGCGGTAGGCGGCCTCGATCAGCCAGTTCTTGCAATGCAGTTTCGTTCCGTGCGGCGCACGTACGGGGCGGGCCTTGGCGGTCTGGTGCAACGGGGACAGGTCGGACATGTAAAGCTCCTTGAAAAGGGGTAGATGCAGAGTCGAATGCAACGCAGTTTACTTGACTAGACAAGTCTATGCAACTATGATGCACGCAAGACAATTTTCCGGGGCCAGGAAAACAGCCATGCCAGCAAATGCCGCGTCCGGTACCCTTGAGAACCGAAGCACCCGTGCGCCCTATGCGCGGGTCAAGGAGTTCCTCAAACAGGGACTTTCCAGCGGCCTTTGGCCACCCGACGCCCTGATGCCGTCCGAGTCCGAACTGGTGGCGCAGTTCGGCGTCAGCCGAATGACCGTCACACGGGCCCTGCGCGAGCTGCAATCGGAAGGTCTGGTTCACCGCGTCCAGGGCCTGGGCACCTATGCATCCCATCTCGCGCCGGTCTCGTCGTCATTGACGATCCGCGACCTGCACGACGAAATCGTGGCACGTGGTCATCGCCACCATGCCGTCGTCCACCTGGTGCGCGAAGAGGGCAGCAGCGCCGAACTGGCGCTCAAACTGGGGCTGGCGGCCGGCGCACCAGTGTTTCACACCTTGATCGTGCACCACGAAAACAACGTGCCACTGCAGTGCGAAGACCGGTATGTCAATCCGGCCTGTGCCCCCGACTATTTGAAAACCGACTTCACCCGCATCACGCCCACCCACTACCTGCTTGATGTCGCGCCGCTGTGGGAGGCGCAATACGCCATTGAATCCGGCAACGCCACGGCGCAAGAGGCCCGGCTGCTGGGTGTCGGCGCGCGCGAACCCTGCCTGATCATCGTGCGGCGTACGGTCAACCGCAATGTGCCGATCACGCTGGCGCGCCTGGTGCATCCTGGCTCGCGTTATCGACTTGAGGGTCAGTTCACACCGTGAGCGAACCGACAGACAACACCGAGTAACCCCCTGCCAACGTGACCATGACCCTGCACCAGATCGATGTAGCTTCGGTGGCGCCACAAGCCTGGCGCAACGGTGGCGGACAGACCCGAG
>JBKJRR010000108.1:0-19342 GCA_046594635.1 Burkholderiaceae bacterium | reverse complement strand
GCGCTCCCGGTATTCAGTGGTGGGTCAGACAGCCTTCGGGCCAAGCCGGCGGCTCAGCACCCGGTACAGGCTGCGCGGGCTGTCACGGTCAATGTAGCAGCCCTGCAGCTGGCGGTGGCCTTCCGACGGATTGAAAGACGTGCGCCCGTGCAGCACCCGGTTGTTGTCGAACATCATGAGCTGGCCCGGCTCGAGCCGGAAGCGCAATTCGAACTGGCTGTCGGACAACAAGGTGCCGAACCGCTTGCGTGCACGGTGGTAGGCCCGCGTGTCGTGCTCGGACATCAGCGCAATGTCATCAAGCCGGGGGCTGTAGAACACGCCGACCATGACACCCATGCCGTCGAGTTCGATCATCGGCTGCACCGACACCAGACAGGTGTCCGCGTCACGGTATTCGAAGCGCACCGGTACCGTGGCGAGCAGACGGAAACCTTCCGGATCCTCCTGCTGCAACTGTTGCGCCACAGCCAGGCTGTCCACCAACGTAGACAGGCCGCCCGAGGTCTCGTTCTGCAGGCAATGCAGCAGCTGGATGCCCGGCACCGGGTTGCGATAAGGGTTGTCGGTATGCGGACCCAGGGCCACCGGGCGGTAGGCCAGATCGGTCGAATCCGGCCGCGAGTAGACCTCGAAATAGGCACCAAAATTGGTCTCTCGCACATAACCAAAGCGCCGCGCGATCGACAGGATCGAGTCGGGCTTTGTCGGCGTGCCATGAATCAGCAGGAAACCGCGTTCGACATAGTCCTTCACCGCACGGTACAGAACAGCGTCGTCCTGCAGCGCCTCCCACAGGTAGACCGGCTGCGGCGAGAGGTCGGCGCGCCAGGGCTGGGGCGCCGGACAGGCTTCGTCGAGTACCGCGCCGTCGAGCAGCTCCTGCGGGTCGAAGTTGCCGGAAAACCCATCACTGAACGTCAGAAACAACCCAGCACCCTCGAGACTGGCCCCCAGCAGCGCCAGGTCGTCGGGCAGCAGGTGCGGATTCATCAGCCGCTGGCCCGTCATCGCGTCGCGCTGCGTCGGGTCACAACTGCGTGCGCGCAGCCACAGGGCCGGCAGCACGGTGTCGGCCGCGCCATCGCGCAATACCACCTGAGGTGCCTCGGAACCCCTCAGTACGAGTATGGCGCGACCGGCTGAAGGCGCAGCCAGCATGTCGTGCAGGTCTGCGGGGGGCAACCCGAAACCCTCCGCCGCGACTGCGCCCGGCGCCGGTACATCGGACTGAGGGTCGCTCCATGCGGCCATGGGCTCGAGGGCGGCGCTTTCGGTTGTCACGACGGCTGTTGATGACATGGCAGGTTCTCCGGTTAATGCGAGGCAGGCTCCGCCGCCGCGTTGCAAGTGGTGGTAGCGCTGCGCGCAGTGTGCGCGTATCACCGGCCTTGTTCAAACGAGCAATCTTCAGTCACAGAATTAGAAACACTAATGGCTGACTGATGGCACAGCCGGGCAGCAAGTAAATCGCCACCGACCATGGGTTGCAACCTCGCCCAGCCAACCTTTGCCTGCGGGTTCCGGCGTGCAGCCCGCGCAGCGCCGACAATCGGACCCGATCGAACATGGCACACGCTTTTGCATGACCACCTCCCGCCAACCAGATTCGGCCAGCAAGCCCAAATACCAGACCATTGCCGAGGACCTGGCGCAGGCCATCGTGAACGGGCAATTCGGGCCTGGGGAAAAGTTGCCGCCCCATCGGGTGATGGCCAAGCGTCTGGGCGTCACACCAGGAACGGTGAGCCGCGCTTATGCCCGCCTCGAACGCCAGGACCTGGCGTTGGCCCGGGTCGGCGACGGTACCTATGTGCGCAATCTTCAGACGCACCACCCGGAGCCCGAGCGCGAAGGCCCTTCGGCACTGATCGATCTGGCGCACAACGTGGCGATCCGCACCGACGAGCAACAGGCCTTGCGCGACACGCTGGCACAGCTGAGCCGTTCGGACTTGCGCGCGGCGCCGCTGCTTGATTACCAGCCAGAGGCCGGCATGCGCCACCATCGCGTGGCCGGTGCCAACTGGCTCAAACGATTCGGCACCCACGGCGACTGGCAACGGGTGATGGTGACCCACGGCGCCCAGCATGCGCTGGCCGTGGTGTTGCGGACCGTCGCGCGTCCCGGCGACACCATCCTGACCGAGTCGCTGAGTTATTCGGGGCTGATGGCGCTGTCGCGCTCGATGCGGCTGCAGGTGATCGGCCTGCCGATGGACGACGAAGGTCTGCTGCCCGATGCCCTGGCCCATGCCGCGCGTAGCTACGGCAGCAAGATGCTGTATTGCACGCCCAGCCTGCATAGCCCGACCACCGGCACGATGTCGATCGCCCGGCGCGAAGCGATTGCAACTGTGGTGCGAAGCGAAGGCCTGCTGCTGCTGGAAGATGTCGTGCATGCCGCTGCCCAGGTGCAGCCGCTACCGGCATTGGCCAGCCTGGTGCCCGAGCAATCGTTTGTGATCGCGAGTTTCAGCAAGGTGATGGCACCGGGTCTGCGCGTGGGATACCTGGAAGCATCGCCGCAATGGCTGGACAAGGTCGCCGCCAGCATTCGCGCCGACTGCTGGATGGTGGCGCCGCTGATGCCCGATATCCTCACCCACTGGATCGAGTCCGGCGTCGCCGATCACCTGATCGACTTGCAGCGCCAGCACATCGCCGAGCGGCTGGCGCTGGCACGACACTGCCTGCAGGGCTGCAGGTTTCGCTGGGCGCACGACCTGCCCCACCTGTATCTGCCACTGCCCGAGCCATGGCAGGCCGACAGTTTCGCGAAAACCTTGAGCCAGGCTGGCGTGCAGGTGCGCACGATGGAGCATTTCGCGGCCGGTCGCACGCCGCCATCACATGCCGTACGCATCAGCCTGAACGCAGCCGGCTCCCGGGAGCTGTTGCGCGACGGCTTGCGTGTTGTGGCGCGGGTGTTGCACGGCTCCGACACCCACCTGGACGACGGCGCCAACTTCGGCCCGTAAACCCTGACCGGCCAACGTCGCCTCACAGGCGGATACCCGGCGCGCCACACACAATGGGGTTTGCCTTGGGAGCGGCCAGGCGGCTTACTGGGCCGCGTTCGGCCGCCCGACCGCCTCGGCGGTCACCACTGCCTCGAGCAGCCCGGCATCGCTGCTGGCATTGGGCAACATCTGCTTGCGGATCACGATACGCACCTCGGGATTGCTTGCGCCCATGGCCACGACTGCATCATTGGCGCTTTGACGCGCCAGCTCGGTGGCGGCGGCCAGCGCCAGTTGCGGGTCGACAAAGCGCCGCGTGCCCACGGTGGAATGCATCATGAAACCACCACTGCCATCACCATCCACGCGCACCGTGACGGTTTGCGCCACCACGCCGGTGGCAGCGCCGATCGCATTGGCCACCTCACGGTACTCGGGAAAAACGATCTGGCAACCCAGACGCCGCCCGACCTCGCCGTAATAGACACCCACCGGCCCACCGACTGCCACCACCGGAATCGTCGGCGTCACGCTGATGCGTGCCAGGCCCAGGCTGCCGTCACCGGCACACACGGCATGCACCAGTTTGTCTTCGCGCACATGTTCGCCGAACGCGGTGTCCAGGATGGCACGCGCGCTCAAACGCACGGTCTCGCTCCAGACCTCGCGCGCAAAAATTTCGGTGCGCTCGGGTGTGGGGAACTTCATGTCACGCAAACGGCAACCAAGCTGGGTCACCAGTTGCGCGGCCTCGGTTGACCAGTTGTGTTGCAGTCCCAGTACATGGGAGGCATCCGACGGCGTCATCGCGGCGATCTGCACCAGTCCCTTGCGGCGCAGCTGGGCCAGTACGCGCTGCGCGCCGGGCGATGGGGCCAGCACGCGCAGCGGCTGAGGCTGTTCAGTGACACGTGCCAGCAGTTCCTGTTCGCGTGTGGCGAGTTCAGCGACCTGCCGGCCGGCCTTGGCGCCAAACGGCAGCAGCACGAAGCGCCCATGCAAGGACGAGCCGCGCTCAACATCATCCAGGTCGGCCTGCAGCAGGCGCAAGGTGTCGGGAAACCGCGCGCCCAGCAAGGCCACCGGCACCACACGCTGGGGGCCGACCGTGATGCGACCCTCGTTGCCGACATGGACCTCGCTGTCGCCGCCCAGCCCGATGGTGCGCACGTCGATGGCGCGCACCATGGTGCGCCAGCCGCCGACCTCGGCGCCTTGGTCGGTGACCCGTGGCCGACCGTCCTGCAACACACCCAGATCGGTCGTGGTGCCCCCCATGTCGGACAGGATGAAGCTGTGCTGGCCCGACAGCCACTGCGCGCCGACCAGGCTGGCCGCGGGGCCAGACAACACCGTCTCGATCGGCCTGCGCGCCACGGTCTCGGCCAGCGCCAGCGTACCGTCACCCTTGACAATCATCAGCGGGCAATCGATCTGCAAGGCCACCATCGAGCGCTGCACGGCATCGATCAGTGTCGAAACCCGCGCGATCAGCCGGGCGTTGAGCGCCGCGGTCAGTGCCCGGCGCGGTGCGTCGAGCGCCGAAGACAACTCGGTGGACACCGTCACCGGTTTGCCGGTGCGCGCAACAATCCACTGCTGCACCGTCTGTTCATGATCGGCGTTGCGCACGGCAAACGTGGAGGCCACCGCAAACGCCTCGACCTGTTCGGCGACGGCATCAACGGCCTGCTCGAGTGCGGCCAGATCCAGCTCTTGCACCGCCATGCCATTGTGATCATGGCCGCCGGCAATCCGGATCACCGGAACGCCCGGAAACGCCGCCGCAATGCCGGTGCGCTCCGTCATGCGTTCATCAAATCCGACCAGTACCACGGCCACTGAACTGCCATGGCCCTCGACCACGGCATTGGTGGCCAGCGTGGTCGACACCGACACCAGGCCGATATCCTGTGGCACCAGGCCGCGTGGCAACTGCGCCACCGCCTGGTTGATCGCCTCGCTGACACCGATCGCCAGATCACCCTTGGTGGTGATCGCCTTGGCACGCGCCACGACCCGATGGCCGCGCGCCTCGATGATGGCGCAATCGGTATACGTGCCGCCGGTGTCGACGCCGATCAAGTAGGAGGAATGGGACATGGCAGGTTTGACAGGGATGTGGACGGCAAGGATACTGCAGCCGTGATGCCCATTGTCCGCACCGAGCTGGGCTCCCCGCCGCCCGCAGGTGCCGGCAATTGCCACCTGTCTTTGGCCTTGATCAGCGATGTTCAGGTGCTCGACACGGTGTCGCCGGCGCGTTGCGAATGGGTGGCACAACTGGCGGGCGATCCGGCATGGGCGCCGTTGCAACCCATGCACCGGCCTTACGAAGCCCTGACCCACTGGGCGCTGGCAGCACATGTCAATCACCTGCGCAACCATCCCAACGGCCCGTGGAGTCAACGCCCCTTCGACCTGGCGCTGAGCCTTGGCGACAACATCGACAACGCACAACACAACGAACTGGCCACCTTCCTGGCCATCGTCGCCGGTGGCCGTACGCGCATGTCAGCTTACGGCGGTGTGCAGGATGCATCCGACACGCTCGGCCCGGGTCCCTGGCCTTATTGGTGCCCGGACCCGGCGGTGCCCGACACATGGAAAACACGTGGCTATCCGGCCATACCTGACTACCTGGCCCGCGCCAGCGCCGAGCTGGTCTCGGAAGGGTTGGGGTTTGCCTGGAGCAGCGTCGCCGGCAACCATGACTGGATGCGCCAGGGCACGGCATTGCCGGGGCCGCAGATCGAGGCGATCGCACGCGGCAGCGCCAAGACCCTGTACCGCCCTGCGGGGTTGGATCCAGCCGACCCTCTGGGTTATTTCGTCGACGAGCCCGCGGCATTCTCACGTGGCAATACGCGCCAGGTTCCGGCTTTGGCCTCACGCAGCGCGATAAGCTTGCAGCAATGGATGGTGGCCCACGTCGCACACGGCGCTGCCGGATACACGCCGGACCATTTGCATCGCGCCAGCGCCGATGCGGTCATCGACACCGAGCATGTGCGCATCGTATTGCTCGACACCAACCATCCCGCCGGCGACTACCAGGGTAGCGTCGCCGATTCGCAGTTGCAATGGCTGGAGTCGCAACTGGCCGAAGTCGACGCCGATTCCGGACGTATCGCGCTGCTGGCCAGCCACCATGGACCGGATTCGCTGACCAACACCCGGGGCAACGACGCAAGCAGGCGGCAGGCGGATGCCGTCACTGCGGTGCTGCATCGCCATCCCTGTCTTGTCGCCTGGCTGGTTGGCCATCGTCATCTGCACCGGATCACGCCGCACCCCGGCAAACTTGGCGGCTTCTGGGAGATTGGCACAGCCTCGCTGATCGACTGGCCGTCGCAGGCACGTGCCGTCGAATGCCTGCAACACGCCAACGGCCAGATCGAAATAGTCTGTACCTTGCTGGACCACCACGCCAGCCCTGGCACGCTGGCGCACCATCACCTTGCGCTGGCGCGGCTGTTTGCCGGCGCGCGCGCCAACGCCATGCAGGGTACGCCGGTGGACGGCAATGTCCGGCTGATGCTCGCTGCCAGGCGCTGAGTGTTGTCAGGGCTGTTGTCGACACGCAGGACCCCTGCTGCGGCACCACCATAATGGATACACGATGATGCCGATACAAGCGGGCCCGCCACTGCGATCCAGAACATGCCGGTATTGACCGGACTTGCCTGGTTATTGCTGTGCCAATCGGCAGGCGAGGTGCTGGCAAGGCTAGGCGCCCTGCCACTGCCCGGACCCGTGGTCGGCATGCTGATTCTGCTGTTTGCGCTGCGCCTGGAGATCGTGCGCGCACCGGTGGGCGCCGTGGCCGACGCCTTGCTGGCCCATCTGTCGCTGCTGTTCGTGCCGGTCGGCGTGGGCGTGATGACCCATCTCGCGCTGTTGTCAACCTACGGTTTGCGCATGCTGGTGGCGATCGTGTTGTCGACCTGGATCGGCCTGATCGTGACCGCGCTGATGCTGCGCTGGTTTTTGCGGCGCGAAGCCGCGCCAGGCGCACAAAGCTGATATGGGAGCGCAGCAAATGCAGGACTTCGTCCAGCTCTGGGTGTATCTGTCCACCACGCCGCTGTTCGGCCTGACGGCGACCATCGTCATCTATGTCATGGCGCAGGCGCTGTACCTGCGGCTGGGCCAGGCTCCCTGGGCCAACCCGGTGTTGTCGACAGTGCTGGTGCTGGCGGTTTTGCTCACGCTCAGTGGCACGCCGTACCCGCGTTATTTTTCTGGCGCCCAGTTCATCCATTTCCTGCTCGGACCGGCTGTCGTGGCGCTGGCCTGGCCACTGTGGCAGCGGCGCGACGAACTGCGCCGGCGTGCCTTGGCCATTGCACTCGCCGGCCTGGCCAGCGGGGCGGCGGCCGGCACCAGCGCCGTAGCCATCGGTTGGGCGCTGGGCCTGCCGAACGAATTGCTGCGCTCACTGGCGCCCAAGTCGGTCACCGCACCTGTGGCCATGGGCATCGCCGAACAGATCGGTGGCATACCGGCGCTGGCTGCCGTATTCGCAGTGCTGACCGGACTCGTCGGCGCCATCAGCGGCAAGTACCTGTTCGATGCGATCGGGGGTCTGTCGATGCAGGCGCGCGGATTTGCGCTGGGCACGGCATCACACGGCATCGGTGCCGCACGCGCGCTGCAGGTCAATGCCGATGCCGGCGCCTACGCCGGTCTGGCGCTGGGCGTGCAGGTGGTGCTGGCCGCATTGCTGATGCCATTGGTGGCGCGCTGGTTTTGAATCGACAGGGCGAATACCGGAAAATCAAGGGCGCGCTGCACGCTCACACAACTTTTCCGATTTCATCGAGTTTCGACTTCAGGCTCATGCGGTCCAGCGTTGCCGTCGGAAGCGAGGCGAACAATTCGATTCTCTTGCGCAAGGTGGTGGCAGCGTCCTTGAACGCCCGGCGCTTCTCATCGTCACTGCCGCTGACCGCAGTCGGGTCGGCCACACCCCAGTGTGCAGACATCGGCTGACCCGGCCAGAACGGACACTGTTCACCGGCCGCCTTGTCGCACACGGTGAGCACGTAATCCATCACAGGTGCTTCGGGCGTCGCAAACTCGTCCCAGGACTTGCTGCGAAATCCCTCCGTTGGAAGACCCGCCTTTTCGAGAAACGCAATGGTCAAGGGGTTGACCATTCCTGCAGGATGGCTGCCGGCGGAGAACGCCTTGAATCGTCCTTTGCCCAAGGTATTGAGCAGACTCTCGGCCAGGATGCTGCGGGCCGAGTTGCCGGTACACAGAAACAGAACGTTGAAAACCTTGTCATTCATGCGAAACCTTCTGGAGCTGTTGGAAAGCGCGGGCGGGTGTCGAAGAAGTTGGCGCAAAAGCGATACGCTTGCGATCAGGCCGTTAAACCATGAGCCCGACGTGTTTCAGCACCTCATGGGCTAAAGCGCTCCAGGCGCGAATGGTTTGCAATGCCGCGGTCACCTCATTATTTCGTGAATCAATGAAGATTTTGTGACGGTCTGGCGGCCAGCGCGGCGGGCCAAAAGCATCACATCGGAGGCACCCTGTCGCCGTTTGAAATGTTCAATGCGCCGGTGCCCCGCAGAAGCAGACATCGTCGAGCCGCTCAGAAGTCGTCGTTCGGCCAAAGCAGCGGAATCTAATCTTGCGTTAGGCAGCGCGGCGCGTTGAATCGTCTCCCGTCGCCGATATAGTCCAGCAGCAAAGCCAACTTGATACGCTCCCGCTTGCGGGATAACCACTCCGAGCATTTACGCCGACCCCACAATATGCTGACCGTACACCATCTCGAAACCTCACGTTCCCATCGCATTCTCTGGTTGCTCGAGGAGCTTGGTACACCCTACAAGCTGAAGGTGTACAAACGCGACGCTAGAACCCGTCTCGCGCCGCCGGCATTGAAGAAGGTGCATCCGCTGGGCAAGTCGCCCGTGGTCACGGACGATGGTCAAACGTTTGCCGAGTCGGGCGCAATCATCGAGTACTTGGTCGAGAGATATGGCCTTGATGCCCCTGGTGAACTATCCCATTTGCTGCCCGCACCTGGCACGCCCGAACAGCGCCAGTGCCGCTTCTGGATGCATTACGCCGAAGGCTCGCTGATGAACTGGATGGTCATGAAACTGGTGTTCGTGACCATACCCACCCAACCGATGCCATTCTTCGTGCGCCCCATTGCCCGCCTTCTGTGCAGCGGCGTGCAGGACAAGCTGATTGACCCGAATATCACCACGGCGTTGGGCTTCATCGAAGGCCACCTGAGCAAGAACACCTGGTTCGCCGGCGAGCATCTCACCATGGCAGATTTTCAGATGAGCTTCGCGGTGGAAGCCGCGTTGTCGCGCAGCAAGGATGCGACAGCGTATCCCTGGCTGCAGGCCTACGGGGCACGCCTGACGTCACGCCCTGCGTACCGACGTGCGATTCAAAAAGGTGGGCCAGTGGTAATGGCCTGATGCACGCGTGAGCCGCTTGCGCGGCGCGCACATTTTTGGTCGACCCAACGGCACAATGCTCCTGCGCACCTGCAAAGCATTGAACGCCTTTTGATGCAGCGCGGACATGGTGGCTGGCATCGCAGGTGCAGAATCGCTGCTGGAAGTGGCTTGTGGCAGCCGATACGGTTTTGCACGAAACAGGGTTAACCTCAAACCCAAGTCGCGCTTCCCGCTGGCTTCAAAGGATATCCAAATGCAAAAGCTGGTGGTACGCGGTTATGCCCTGTCAATTGACGGTTTTAGCTCGGCGCATGGGCAAAGCCTGGAGAACCCGTTCGGCGAGGGTGGCCTTGCGCTCATGGACTGGTTTTTCCCAACCCGCACGTGCCGAAAAATGTTCGGGCAGGAAGGGGGGAGCACGGGAATAGATGACGATTTCATGGCGAAGGCTTTTGACAATATTGGCGCCAATATTCTGGGACGCAATATGTTCGGACCGGTGCGCGGACCCTGGGTCGATGATGAATGGAAGGGTTGGTGGGGCGCCAATCCCGTATACCATGCGCCCGTTTTTGTGGTGACAAATCACGCGAGAGCAGTATTGCCGATGGAGGGTGGGACAAGCTTTCACTTCGTGACCGATGGCATCGAGTCCGCATTGAAGCAAGCCTTTGCCGCCGCACAGGGGAAAGACGTGCGCCTGGGTGGCGGCGCAACGCTGGTTCGCCAATACCTCAAGGCGGGTTTGGTCGACGAACTGCATCTTGTCATTACCAAAAAATTGTTGGGTTCTGGTGAGCGCTTGTTTGAAGGAACGGACAACATCGCACGCGACTACGATTGCGTGCAGTCAGTGGCATCTGAGGCCGTCACCCATGTGCTTCTCGCGAAGCGGAACCAAACGTGAAGGATGGCCACACAGTCGACATTCGCTTCGCTGCAAAACGGACGTTCAGCTTCGAATGTCTTCGGCCGACTGAAGCCTCAACCGAACTCCAGAAGTGGCAGGTACGATCCATGGTGCCGCCAATAGCCGGAACGCCGAGACCCCAGGCATTTCCTTGCATGCCAAACGGTGCCTCGGTGCCAAGGCAGCCAGCCAGCATGATTCTCCATCCAGCGCGTCACCATCACCCTTCATGAGCCAGCACCCTTTCGCCAAGCTGATTGACCTGCGTTACCTCGAACAAGGCCCGGGCCACAGCCGATGCAAGGTCACGATCGATCAGAAGCACCTGAACCCGAACAAGGTTGTACACGGCGCGGTGATCTTCGCGCTGGCCGACATCGGCATGGGCGCCGCGATGCATCTGACCCTGGGCGAAGGCGAACTCAGCGCCACCGTGGAGATCAAAATCAACTACTTCAAGCCGGTGCGCGACGGGGATCTGGTCTGCACCACGACGCTGGTCAATCGCGGCAAGACGCTGGCCAATCTGGATTCCAGCGTTCATTGTGGTGACCTGCTGGTGGCCAAGGCCAACGGCACTTACGCGATCTTCCGGCCCAGCCAGCCGAAAAGCTGACAGGCAGCCCCAAGCGACAGACGCGTTCCGCCCGGCGGCAACGGCCTGATAAAGTGGCCGCAAGGCCCTTAGCCCCTCGAAAGACCCGCCATGAAAACCCTCAAGACCTTCCCGCGCAAAGTGAGGGAAACGCCCAACACCTTCATCACACTGGCCGACGGCTGCAAGCTCGCCGCACGCATCTGGATGCCAGTGGATGCCGACAAGAAGCCTGTGCCGGCGATCCTCGAACACCTGCCTTATCGCAAGCGCGACGGCACGCATGTGCGCGATGCGTTAACCCACCCCTACCTGGCCGGCCACGGCTACGCCTGCATCCGGGTGGACATGCGCGGCAACGGCGACTCTGACGGGCTGATGGCCGATGAATACACGCAGCAGGAGCTGGACGACGCGGTTGAAGTCATCGCCTGGCTGGCCGCCCAGCCCTGGTGTTGCGGCACGGTTGGCATGATGGGCATTTCATGGGGCGGCTTCAACGCATTGCAGGTGGCGGCAATGAAGCCACCAGCGCTCAAGGCGATCGTGACCCTGTGTTCGACGGATGACCGCTACAGCGACGACATCCACTACAAGGGCGGCTGCCTGCTCAATGAAAACCTGGGTTGGTCGGCAACGATGTTCGCGTATTCATCGCGACCACCGGATCCCGCGCTGGTCGGTGATCGATGGCGTGCGATGTGGCTGGAGCGACTCGAGAACGAACCGCTGCTGGCCATTGCCTGGCTGGAGCACCCGCACCGCGACGCGTACTGGAAGCACGGCTCCGTGTGCGAGGACATCGGTGCGATCGACGCTGCGGTGCTGGCAGTTGGCGGCTGGAACGATGCCTACACCAACGCGGTGCCACGTCTGGTGGCCTCGATCAAGGCACCGGTCAAGGGCATCATCGGCCCGTGGGCGCACAAGTACCCGCATTTCGCCGTGCCCGAGCCGCGTATCGGGTTCCTGCAGGAGATGCTGCGCTGGTGGGACCAGTGGCTCAAGGGCATCGACACCGGCGTCGTGCAGGACCCCGCGCACCGCACCTACATCATGGAGCCGGGCCGCCCCGGTGCGTCGGTGCGGCAAATCGCAGGACGCTGGGTCAGTGACAACCACTGGCCTTCAGACATCCATGCCTTGCAGCGCCTGCACCTGAACGCCAACGGCGTACTGGGCAAGGTCAAGGGGTCTGCCGGAAAATGCCTCGTCGCATCGCCACAGACCACCGGCGCCGACGGTGGTGAATACTGCATCATCTGGCTGGGCCCGGAGTTTCCCGGCGACCAGCGCCGCGACGACTCCGGCTCAGTGACCTTCGACAGCGTGCCGCTGGCCAGGGACATCGACATCGTCGGCGCCACGGCGGTGCAACTCAAGCTCAGTTCGGACAAACCGCTGGCCAACGTGGCGGTGCGACTTAACGCCGTCTGGCCCGATGGCGCGGTCTCGCGCCTGAGTTACGGCGTGCTCAACCTGTGCCACCGCGACAGCCATGAAAACCCCGAGCCACTGGAACCGGGCAAGACCTACACGGTGCGAGTGCAACTGGACGACGTGGCGGTGAAGGTGCGCCGTGGCCAGCGCCTGCGTATCTCGGTATCCACCAGCTATTGGCCGCTGATCTGGCCAGCACCGGAAGCGCCGACGTTGACGCTGAACCTGGGCACGAGTTTTGTCGACCTGCCAGTGCGCAAGACCCGGCCGCACGAAACTGCGCCAAGCTTCGCACCCGCCGCGGCTGCCGCGCTGGTCAAGCTGACCGAGGTGCGTGCGGCGTCGAACCGGCGTGATGTGCTGATCGACCAGAAGACCGGTATGCAGACACTGAGCATCGTGGACGACTTCGGCGCCAGCACGATCGACGAGCATGGCCTGACCTATGGCGCGATCGGACGGGAGACCTATCGCATTCACCCCGACGATCCCTTGTCTGCTTCGCAGGAATGCCACTGGACCGAAGAGCGTTCACGCGGTGACTGGCGTGTGCGCACCGAGACGCGTTCGGCGATGCGCGCCAGCAAGACCCACTGGCATGTGACTGGACGGCTTGAGGCCTATGAAGGCGACACGCTGATCTTCAGCCGCGACTGGGACAAGAAGATCAAACGCAAGCTGGTCTGATCCGTCGGTGGCGACGGCGGGTCGGCCTTTGATGCGCAGACAGGCGACGGTCACTTGCATGACGGCCCGATCCGGATGGTCGCGTCAGTCAATCACCAGCACGCCTCTGGCCAGATGTTCGTCGTAGTCGCTGCGCGGGATGGCAGTGGCGCCATGCACGCCATCCTCGACCCAGGTGATGGTGACATCGATATCTGCGAGCGCGATTTCGCAGGGGCCGGGCGGAATCTTCAGCATCATGCCTTCGCCTTCACGGTAGTTGACCTCGCCCACGACCCGTCCTTGCATAGTTAAGCTTGTCATGTCGCACACCTCGAGAAAATGGCAGAACCAGGGAGTTCCACCTTACCACTCACAGCCATTCTGACAAGTCGGCGGGCCAGGGCTGCGCAGATGAGCGGCTCCTGAGTCAGGGCCTAGGGGCTTTGGTGCAGATATTCGCGCAGCGCTGCCATGTGTGCGCCCGCTTTCGCCACCGCCTCTGCCAACCTTCTCTCGGTGCAACGCAGCTCCCGGGCCCCGTACTGGCGCTCAAACTGGTCGAGCATGTCGACCCGACCGGGGTCCATTGTTTGTCATGACGGACCCGCTCGATGCTCCCTGTGAACGGCGACGGACAGGCTTCGCCGGCTGCGCATCCCATGAAACCATAGTTTCTCTGTCCAGTCAGCCGCCATTCCTTGACTTTGCGCAAGGGATGGCTCTTCGCGAGGCGGCCAGACACCTGAGCGCGTCAGCGCTTCTTGCGCGCTGCCATCAGGGTCGGCCAGGCGGTCAAACCAATCGCCAGCAAGATCACCGCACCGCCCCAGAACACCGACGTCGCTGGTACTTCACGGTGTACGAGCCAGACCCACAGCGGATTGAGCACCACGTCGGCCATCGTGATCAGCACCATCTGCACTGCGGCCACATGGCGCGCGCCGCGCATGTACAACACGATCGGTATCGCCAGTTGCACTACGCCCATGAACAACAAGATCAGCAGGGGCGCCAGGTCCAGCGGCTGCAGGCCGAAGGTGAACCGGATCACGACGTAAGTACCCAGACCACCCAGAATCATCGCCGGCTCCATGCGCAGCGCGCTGTAGCGCCGCAGCGCCACACTTTGCCCCGCGAAACACATGGCGTAGGCAACAGACACCGCCGTTCCGCCCAGGCTGCCGACGGTGAGCGCATCGGCCTCGCCGAACGCAATCAGCACTACGCCGATGATGGCCATGGCCACCGCCACATAGAACACCAACGGCGTGCGCTCGCCCAGCCAGTAGCGCGCCATGATGGCGGCGAAGATGCCCGAGGTGGCGCCGATGCAGGAGGCTGCAGCAACGCTCGATAGCTGCAAAGCCAGAATGTACAAGGTAGATCCAGCTGCAAAGAAACCACCCGAGATCAGCAAGGCCACCGGATCGGAGCGGGTGAGCAGGCGAACCGCATCCATGCGGTAGGCATACGCCATCCAGATCAGCAGCGCCACCCCCATGCCCAGGCCGCGCGTGGCATTGAAGGTCCAGGAGTCGACCTGGGGTAGCCAGCGCGTGAACACGCCGCTCAGGCTCCAGAAGAACGTGGCGCCCGCCACGAGCAACAGGCCGCGCGAAGAATCGTCACGCATCGCAGGTCAGGCGCGGTGTCGGTGGTTTTCTGGGGGTCTGTGCATTATTCGGTGCTGGCGCCGCGCCGACCGCTGCCGCGGCGCAGGTTTGCACCCGCTGCTGCGCCGGCCAACCGGTCCTGCGCACCACCCCACTGCGCCCGCGCGCCATTGGAAACATTGCCCAGTGCACCGACGATCTGATCGAGTTCGGGCACCTGCCCGCGCGTATGCGCCTCAAGTGCATCGCGCATCGCACGAAGGTGCGCCGGCGAGGTGCCGCAGCAACCTCCGATGATGCGTGCGCCGGCGTCCAATGCCATGCGCGCATAGACCGCCATCAGTTCGGGCGTGCCGTTGTAGCAGATCGCACCGTCGACATATTGCGGGATGCCGCAGTTGCCCTTGGCCACCAGCACCACATCGGGTCCGGCCGCCTGGGCCAGGTTGCGGATACAGGCCACGACCTCCGAGGCGCCCACTCCGCAGTTGGTGCCGCAGGCGGCCAGACGCGGATGCAGGGTCTTTTCAAGCGTCGCAAAGTCGCTTGGCGACATGCCCATCATGGTACGGCCATTGGTATCAAAGCTCAGCGTACAGACGATCGGCAAGCCGGCCTGCGCAGCGCCGGCCACAGCGGCCTGCACCTCTTCGGGCGAGGACATGGTCTCGATCCACAACACATCGGCGCCACCTTCGGCCAGTGCCATGGCCTGCTCGGCGAACGCTTCGCGTGCCTGCTCGAACGTCAACGGGCCGATCGGCTCCATGATCTCGCCGGTCGGCCCCATGCTGCCAGCCACCACCACATCACGCCCGCAGGCGTCGGCGACTTCGCGCGCCAGTTTTGCCGCTGTGCGGTTGACGTCGACCACACGGTGCTCCCACTGGTGCAGCTTGAGCCGATACCGTGTGCCGCCAAAGCTGTTGGTCAGGATGATGTCGGCACCGGCATCGACGAAGCTGCGGTGAAGATTGGCGATGCGCTGCGGGTGTTCGAAGTTCCACAACTCGGGCGCGTCCCCCGAAATCAGGCCGACGTCAAACAGATTGCTGCCGGTGGCGCCGTCGGCCAGCAGCCAGGGGCGGTTGGCCAGCAGACGGGTGAAGCGATTGGTGGTGGATGCGGAAGTAGGGGTCATGGGAATCGGTCGTAAGGTGGGGGCCGCTTGAGGGCGGTCGGGAGTCGTGGCGGGTCGGGGCATGCCCCGACGCTCAGCGGATTTGTTCGGGCGTGACAATCACCCAGTTGCGGTCGGCCGTGACCGGGTGGCCGTGGGCATGCTGGTCGGCCGCGTGATCGGACTGCAACTGGGCGATATGGTCCCGATAGCGGTCCTCGCGCGCAATGAACAGGCGCAAACCACCGTGGTCAGGATCAGGCCCACGCAGGAACATCGGCCCGTCGCTGAGCGGGGTGTCGCCCGCCACGAGGACCGGCTTCTTCCACGGATGAATATAGGTGTGGATCGCCGCCTGCTTGCCTTCGTACCAGGTCAGCGGAGCCCACAGGGCCGTGGTCATTTCGTGGTCGAGCAGCGTCTGCGGGTCATAGCGATTCTCGGCAATCAGCTTGCGCGCGGTGGTCACCGTACCAGCCTGGCGGTCGCGCAACAGCAGCGAAACGCCGATGACGTTCTGCGGCTTGACGTGATAGCCATACTTCGGATCGGACACCACCATGCGCACGATTTCCTCGCTCGCGGCGCTGACCATATAAACCTCGATGCCGTGGTCCATCAGGGCCCGGAACAGCGCCTGCTGTCCGCGCTGCATGCGCGGCACCTCGATGGCCAGTTGCTGCACCTGATCGTCAACATAGTGCCAGGCTGGAATCGGTTCACCCTGGGCCAGCATGGCATCGAGTTCGCGCTTGATCTCGCGCAACGTGAAACCGGCAAATATCTGGGAAGCCCAGGGGTATCCGACCTGGTCGTCAATCTCGCCCAGACGCTCGTAGTAGCTGGTCAGGCTTTCGCGCCGCTGCGCCGTATCCCGAAACGGGATCAGCGTCAGCGAGGCCTGCATGGTGTCGCGCGTGAGTACGCCGCGCAACTCCATGAATGCCAGCAGCGCAGCAATCAAGTCGTGGTGGTAGGTCGTGTTGTCGGCATCGAACACCGCATAGGCACCGCTGTGCGCGTGCCTCGCGATCAGCCGGGACAGTGGTTGCGCAGCCTCCTGCGGCCAATGTGGCAGCAGGATTCGGGCAGCGGCGTCATCGGACGCAAGCGTTTGGGGATTCATGGGTCGACTCCGGGCGTTGCCACCTGCGGCAATCCGGATGGGAGCGCACCGGCACGCGGGCCGCCGACAACGCAAGGCAGTGGCGTGGTTGTCATCGTGTCAGCGCTGCAATGCCGCGGTGACGGCGGCCAGTCCGTCCTTGCCCTCGACCGTCGTGACACCTGTAAGCCAGGGTTCGAGCACGGTCAGGTTTTTCCTCAGGTAGCTGCGCGCCGCGGCCTGGGGTCGGGTCTTGTTCAGGATCGGCTCCATGACCCGGCTTTCCATCTCGGCCGTGAACTGCAGGTTGTGCAACAGTCTGGCAACGTTCGGACATTTTTTCAGGTAGCCGGAAGACACGACGGTAAACACCTTGGTCGTACCGGGCGCGCCGAACAACGCGTCGCCGCCGGTGAGGTAACGCATCTTCATCTGCACGTTCATCGGGTGTGGCTCCCAGCCCAGGAACACGATCGCCTTCCTGCTGCGCACAGCGGCCAGTGCCTGCGCGAGCATACCGGCCTCGGACGATTCGATCAGCTCAAAGTTCTTGAGGCCGAACAGGTCGTCGCGGATCATGGTCTGGATCAAGGCATTGCCATCGTTTCCGGGTTCGATGCCATGGATTTTGGCGCCCAGCTGCTTGCGAAATCTGGCAATGTCGGCGAAGTCCTTCAGGCCCTGCTCGTGCAGATACGCCGGCACCGCGAGGGTGTATTTCGCACCCACCAGGTTCGGCGTGTCCAGCGCCTGGATCTGCCCGGCCCGAACATAGGGCTCCAGCAACGGCGACATCGATGGACTCCAGTAGCCCAGAAACACGTCGACCTGCTTGTTCTTGATGGCATCCAACGCGATCGGAATCGAGGCCACCACGGTCGATGGCTTGTAGCCCAGGCCTTCGAGCACAACCGAGGCCAGGCCGGTGGAAGCAGCAATGTCGCTCCAACCGACATCGGCAAATCGCACGCCCTTGCACGCGGCATCCTCTGCCGCTGTCACTGGCAAGCATGGCCATACCAGGGCCGCGCTCAGCGCCAGGGTCTTGATCGGGGATGGCAAGTGGGCTCCTTCATGTCGTGTGGGCAGTCGCACGGACGTCAACGCGTGCACCGGCCGCGGCGGTGTGGGCCCGCAGCGCACCCCACGGGTGATGCAACGCCCGTGCGATTCTACGAGGCCGCCTGCGGCCGCAGCTCGCGCCGGGCGGCACCCCGGCGCCCACGTGCCGACGACTCGCCACCGATCGCAACCCGCTCTGGCAGGTCGACCGATTCGCGCAGCTTGTCGAAGGGCGCATTCAGATGCGGGATGGCCATCGCCTCGACAAAGAACTCCTGAAAACGCGGCTCCACTGCGGTCTCGATCTTTTCGACCCGGCGCACCAGCGCCTCGATCTCCGGCCGCGCGGTTTGGTCCAACAGCGCAATCCGGGCGCCGGTGCCGGCGGCATTGCCGGCTGAACTCACTTGCGCCAGCGCGCAATCGGGAATCATGCCCAGCACCATCGCGTACTTGACGTCGATGTGGCTGCCGAACGCGCCGGCAAGGCGGATCTTGTCAACCTTGTCCACGCCCATGCGCTCCATCAGCAGCCGCACGCCGGCATACAGCGCCGCCTTGCCAAGCTGGATCGCGCGCACGTCGTTCTGGGTCACCTTGATCGCCGATGCCGTGTCGGTGGCCGCGCAGATTTCGTACGAAAACGTGCGCCCGTCGCTCTGGATGCGGGGGCTGCGTGCGGCCAGCTCACCGTGGATGACGCCGTCGTGGCGGATCACACTGGCCAGGTAGAGCTCGGCCAGGATCTCGATGATGCCCGAGCCGCAGATGCCGGTCACGCCAGTCGACGCCACGGCTGCATCGAAAGCCGGATCATCCGACCACAAATCGCAGCCAATCACCTTGAAACGCGGCTCCAGCGTAAGCGGATCGACGCGCACCCGCTCGATCGCACCCGGTGCGGCGCGTTGCCCGCAGCTGATCTGCGCGCCTTCGAAGGCCGGGCCGGTCGGACTGGAACAGGCCAGTAGCCGTTTGCGGTTGCCCAGCACGATCTCGGCATTGGTGCCGACGTCGACCAGCAGCGTGATCTCATCCGACAGATCGGGCCGCTCGGCCAGGATCACGCCCGCCGTGTCGGCTCCGACATGGCCCGCGATACACGGCAGCACATAGATGCGCGCATTGCGGTGGATCGCGAAATCGATCTCCACCGCCCAGATCGTGATGGCCCGGTCGGTGGCCAGCGCAAACGGCGCACCACCGAGCTCGATGGGTGATATGCCCAGCAGCAGGTGATGCATGATGGGGTTACCAACGAAGGTGGCCTCCAGAATGTCAGTGGCCGCTATGCCGACCTGGAACGCCACATCGGCGGTGAGACAGAGATGACCAGCGCGGTGCGCGTGGCCATCAACCAGCTCGCCGCCGATGTGGCGTTCCAGGTCGGCATAGCGGCCACTGACATTCTGGAGGCCACCTTCGTTGG
>JBKJRR010000029.1:0-7608 GCA_046594635.1 Burkholderiaceae bacterium | reverse complement strand
ATTGCAATGGCGTGTTCATAGTACCCCCCTTCGCTAAGTATTTGAAAACATTGACATCTGGTTCTTGGAATCGGTGTGACACGGGCGATCTGTTCGGGCGGTCGCGTCGATAACTCTCTGATCCAACAGATCGCTCGCCCGAATTTGATACGGCGCACGCGGTACGACTTGCTCGGCAGTAAGCAATCCTTCCTTGATGAGCCGCCGAATGCGGTGGTTGTTGACGCCGAGTTTGACAGCGGCTTCCGACATGGTCAGCCACTCGCCGCCCTTATGCGCTGAACGGTAGGCACGAATGTCGTTGACCATGCGCACAGAGCCTACGCGATGCGCGGTCCATGTCTTGCCCTGACCGGTTGGGAGTCCCATGCGATTGAGCGTGGCCGCGATGTGCTCGTCAGACCATTTGCCCGCCATGCTGCGCATGACGGCGAGCGCTTCGTCCGAGGTGCGGCAACCATGTTCGCCACTTCGGGGCTTTGCAATGCGTGACTGCGAGTGCTGGCCACCATGCCAATGGATCGTCAGCACAATCTCACGTGCACCCTCATCGACGTCAACAATGATTTCCTTCACCAGGGCACGAAGCAATTGCTGGCGTGCACGCATGGTGACACCGGATGCGTCCCAGGCAGCGGCGAGATCTTGGGCAATTGCGCCGAGGTCAGGGCTGGGCGCAACCGATAACCTTCGCTCGGTCGCGTCCAAGCGCTGCTCGCACAATCGTACGCGTTGAAGTGCAGCCTCCCAGCTCTTCTCGAGTTGGGCGGCGATCAAGCGATTGTCAGGATCGCATGCAGCATAGCGGCGCTCCGCGAGTGATGCTTCATAGCGAGCCTGCTGCAACTCGAGTTCTCCGATGCGACGTTGGTCAGCCTGAACTTCCATGAGTCTCTGTTCCGCTTGCAGTGCAGCTTCGATAGCCATTGGCTCGACGGCGCGCAGCAATTCTCGAGCAACGGCTTCGTCGGGGCGCCGGCCGCCAAAGGTAAAACACCGCGACTTCGCGTGCTCCATATTTGGGCGATCGCATCGATACACCGGATTGCCCAGGCCTTTGCCTGTGTACGCCACCGACAAACGACGCCCGCAACGTCCGCAGCACAGCATTCCTGCCAGTAACGCGCGCCCGCCACGCCCGGACTTCACACCATCAACTTTACCGTAGGCGTTCAAAGCGAGCTGCTGCTGATTGCGTTCGAATTCGGCCCAGTCGATGTAGGCGTCGTGATGGTCCTTGATCATCACCTCCCAGCGTTCTACCGGCTTGCCGTGTTTATAGGTCTTGCGCACCCGGCCCTCGACGATGGCGGTGCGCTTCTCGGTCTTGCCGTAAACGTACACACCTGCGTAAAACGGGTTCTTGAGTATCGATATCACGTTGCGGTAGCGAATCGGGGACCAGTCAAAGCTCACCATCTTCTTGCCATCCGAGGGGCGGGGAAAGTGAATCTGTTCGTCCACGAGCGAGAGCAAAACCTGTCGAGCACTGCCCAACTTGCGGAATCGGACGAAGATCAGTCGGATTACCTCCTGCAGGCGCATGTCGGGGTCAAATCCTAGGCCAATCTCGCGGTGCCAAATGTACCCAAACGGAACGCTGATGCGCAGCTCGCCGCGCTGGGCCTTGGCACGGGCAGCATCGTACATGCGTGCCCTGAGCACACCAAGTTCGAACTCGCTGATGCTGCCCTTCATGCCGAGCAGCAACCGATCGTTGGGGCGACACGGGTCGTAGACACCATCTAGATCAATCACGCGAGCCTCGACCAAACCGCACAACTCCAGCAGATGATGCCAGTCGCGCCCATTGCGCGCCAGTCGCGAGGCGTCAAAGCACAACACGGCGCCGACCTCACCGGCACAGAGCCAGGCCACCAGGCGATCGAAGCCGGGTCTGGCCACCATGCCACTTGCAGATCTGCCAAGGTCGTCATCAATGACTTCGACCTGGGCAAAGCCGCGGCGTCGTGCCTCCTCAACAAGGTCGTATTGCCGGCGCTGGCTCTCCAGATTGGTCTGCACTTGTGACTGGGTAGATTGCCGCACGTAGACGACGGCTTTGCGGCGCAGCACGGTCGCGGGCAACAGATCAGTGCTCGTCATCGCGTGCCTCCTGCGTCTGCATCCCGGCAGCTTGCATCAACACGATGGCCAGTTGGGTGACTGCCTTGGCTCGTTGATATGGGCTCATGCCCTGAAGTACAGGAGATTCGAACACCATGCTCAGTTGGCGTGGTGCCGCCGGCGTGGCTGGTGCTGGCAGTAGCAAATGGGATCTGAATGGATGGGTCATCTTGCTCCTCGTCATCGGTGTGTAAGACACCGCCGGAGCTTCGCCGAAATCCGTACTGGATCAGCAGTTCATTCAAATTGACGAGGGCTGCCAGCGACGCGCGCGGTACACCCAATTCCATGCCTGCACACGCGGCAGCGTCGAGCATCCATGCCGCCACGACCAGGACTATGCCTGGCGTGACCTCGACGTGAACAACATCACCTGTCGCTCGACGTTCGCCGTATTGCCGTCGAAGACGACGACCATAAAGCGCATGCCAGCGGTAGAAAACTTCGACTTCTTGCCCGACATGGGCAGAATGACCCCGAGATTGCTATTGGTCGAAACAACTGGCTGTTCGCTGGGTCACTTCGGGCCGGCAAGCGAGCCGCCGCGGTGATAACCCTCGTGCATTCGGCGCGAATCAACCGGCTCGATCCGTATGCCTACCTGAAAGACATCCTGGAACGGTTGCCGACACAACCGGCCAGCCGCGTGCAGGAACTTCTTCCGCACAACTGGTCACCGCCAATCACCGCGGCCTGATCCGGCTCGGCGTCAAGACGGGTTCACTGGACGCTTACGTTGCCCTGTCCCCGCTGTTCTTGAAAGCGCGTTCCCTGATCCGTGGGCATAAGTTCCCTGTTTTTGCGCGCGTCATATGGTTATCTTGGGGAGCCCCGCGCTACTTTGCCCGGGAGAATTGAGGTTTAACGCGATCCAAGGTCGCCGACGGCGGCCTGACATTCGCTGATCATTTCCCTGATAAAGGGAGTTTGCGCGAAAGCAGAGACAGGTTCGCGCGAGACTCCGCCCACCGCCAAGTACCAAGCAAAAATGCGCCCCCCGGCGCATTTTTCTTTTCTGCCCATCAAGCTATCCGCCATGCAGGCTTCGTCAGTCGACTTCTGCCCTTCTGTTTCATCCGCTTGCCTCAACACCACGACTTGCAGGCCGCGACGCGATTCAGCGCAACAAGGAGCCGGCAGACGAGTCGCTCGGCGACAGAAGAAAGGTCGTGACCACATTGGCAAACTGTTCGGGTTGTTCCAACTGTGGAATGTGCGCAACTGGTAGTTCAATGCAGCGCGCGCCCGGAATTCGTGCCGCTATCTCCTGCCCGAGCGCCGGTGGTGTGGACGGGTCGAAGCTGCCGTTGATGACGAGCGTGGGCGCATTGATGTTTGCCAGCCCCTCGCGCAGGTCCATGTCTCGGATTGCTGCCGCACACCCGATGTAGCCGTCTGCATCGGTCCGCAGAAAAATATTGCGGGTGTTGGCGATCAGCTTCCCATCGCTGATGGCATGGAAAGTCGGCGTGAACCAGCGCTGCATCGTCGTGTCGACGAGCGCCTGCATGCCAGACATGCGGACTGCCGCGATGCGTTCGGTCCACACGTCGGCCGCAAGTATCGCCGCTGTGTTTGAAAGCACGAGTCGGTCCAGGCGATCGGCCGCGTGTTGCGCGAGCCACATGCCGATCATGCCGCCTATCGAAAGACCGAGATAGTGAAAACGCCGGGCACCGGCCGCATCTGCGACCGCCAGTGTGTCGCGCGCGAGCATTGCTATCGAATAGTCTTCGCCCCTCGTGCCCGCATGCAGGATCGACGCGCCGTGGCCTCTTGCGTCGAATCGGATCACGCGGAAGTGTGCGCTCAAGCGTGGCAGTACCGTGTCCCAGGATGTGTGGTCTGCTCCCAGCGAGTTGCCCAGTACAAGGGCAGGATGGTTGGCGTCGCCATCAGCGCGCCAGGCAATCTTGCCTTGTAGACCGCGGTCCAGAAACTGCATGTCGGCGCTTAGCTGACAGTTCATTCGGCCTTGATGTTGGCGGCCTTTACGACACGCTCGTTGCGCACCGCTTCCTTGCGCAGGAAGTCGGTGAAATCTGCAGCCGAACCCTTGCCGACCGAAGCGGCTTGATCTTCGAAGGTCTTGCGCACATCGGGCAATGCCAGCACCTCGTTAAGCTCCCGGTTAAGTCTCTCGACGATGGTCGCAGGCGTCTTCCCGGGTGCGAAAAGGCCAATTGACGAGGTAAAGCGAAAGTCTTTGGTTTCCGGCGTTTCCGTGAGTGATGGTACGTCCGGGCTGGCAGCGAGGCGCTCTTCCACTGTGACACCGATGGCCTTGATCTTCCCGGCTCTGATATGGGGCAAGGCGGTCGAGGGCACCAGCAAGGCCAAGTCGACCTGGTTCCCGATCAGGTCGTTCACGATCTGCGGCGCGGCCTTGTAGGGTACGTGGACCGCTTCGAAACGGGCTTGTTGACGCAGCGACTCCATCGCCACGTGCAGCAAGTTGCCCACGCCCGGACTTGCGTAGTTGAGCTTGCCGGGATTCGCCCGTGCATAGCGCACGAGTTCCGCGAAGTTGTTGACCGGCAGCCCGGGACGGGTGACCAACATGAGCGGTGTGATGTTGATCAAACCCACGGGCGCTAGGTCTTTCAGCGCATCGTACTTGACGGTCTCGGGCGTCACCAGGGGCGCGATCACGATGGTGCTGTCCGGCGCAATCAACAAGGTGTAGCCATCGGGCGCGGCGCGCACCGCCTTTGTCGTGCCTACAACGCCTGCGGCGCCGGCCACGTTCTCGATCACCACCGCCTGGCCCAGGCGCTCGGCCAGCTTGGTCGATACCAATCGCGCGGAGAAGTCCACCGCTCCGCCAGCCGGAAATGGAACGATCACGGTAATGGGCTTGAGCGTTGGCCAGCTCGCCGGGGTCTGTGCGGGCGTAACGGTCACCAACGTGCCCAGGGCCAAAGCGGCTCCCAGATTCAAAAGTATCTTGCGCATGCTGGATGGTCCTTGAAAAGTGAATGAAACGTCAAGCGGACTCAGGCCGCTTGCGCGGCCACCACGGGCACGCCGGTGCTCGCGGCTTCGGTCAGTTCGTCTAGGCTGCAATATTTGAGCCAGGCCGGACGCTGGCCGTGAAAGCCGCTGCGCAACGCATGGCCACAGTTGCAGCCACGGTGGCTGGGCAAGAGGGACACCGCGTCAATCAAGGCTTGTTCGATGCGGTCGTGCAAGCCCCCCGTGTAGTACGTGTCATTCATGCTGCCGGGGCCAACATGGATCACGGCGGGCGCCATGCCTGCACCATAATTGATCACAGGAGCAATGGAGGCGAAACACATCTCTGCTTCGCGGGCAAGCGTTACCTCAGGAACAAGTGGTGTCCCGACGATATCGGCGCCGTCGCGCTGTAGTGTGCGGATCTCGGCTGGCGTTTCGAAGCGGGGACCTTCTACGCAAGCAAACACGCCGCGATCGATCACCCGGTCGGGCATTGCGGCCGTGGCACCCAACAGCGCTTGGCGCACTTCGGGGCAGAACGGCTCCGTCATGTCCACGCGCACCCAACATTCGGAATCGTCGAACAGCGACAGGGGGCGCGCCTTGGTGCGGTCCAGAAAATCGTGGGAGATCATGATGTCTCCCGGCCGAACCGCCGGGTTGACCGAACCGATGGCGTTCTGCGAAATGATGCGTTCTACGCCCAGCTCGCGCATCGCCCAAATGTTGGCGCGGTAATTGATCTTGTGGCTGGGGATAGTCAGCTTCGGGCCGTAGCGCAATACAACCACGGCATCGCGCCCGCCGATGCGGCCTGTGAGCGTCGTGGCCGTGCCCCACGGCGTGCTAACTTTCTGTTCACGTCGCTGCTCGAGCAGGCGCTCGGACGCGGCGCTAGAAATCAGGCCGATCGGCGCCTGCGTTGCATTGTCTTTATTGTTGGGTTGCATATTGGTCGTTCCTTCATGGTTTGTAATGTTCGAGGTTGGCCCCGCAGGCACGGATACGGCTGCGAATCTCCTGCTCGTCGATCCGGGTGAACTGGCCTTGTTCGAATATCGTTTCACCGTGCACCATGACGGCATGGATGTGTCGTGGGCCGGCAGCAAATACCAGATCCGAGATCACGCGCTCTGCCGTCAATCCAAGCGGATGTTCGTGGTTCAGGATCAGGAGGTCAGCTTCCTTGCCCGCTTCAAGACTGCCGATCTCTGCTTGCCAGCCGAGCACCTTCGCACCTTCGAGGGTACCCATCGCCAACGCGTCCCGGGCCGACAAGGCATGGCCGTCCAGACGATGTGCCCGTTGCAGCAGGACGGCGAATCTCATTTCCTGAAACAAGTCCTGCGCGTTGTTGCTGACCATGCTGTCGGTGCCCAGCCCCACCGCAATGCCATGCCCGCGCAGCGCAGGAACAGGCGCCACTCCACTGGCCAACTTGGCATTGCTGGTAGGGTTGTGCGACACGCTCGCGCCACACTCGGCCACCATGTCGATCTCATCTTCGTCCAGCCAGACGCAGTGTGCAAGGATGGTCCTGGAATCCAGCAATCCCAACTGGTGCAGGTGTTCAATCGGGCGGCGGCCATATCGGCTGCGGACGATCTCCACTTCCTGCCGGCTTTCGGCGGCATGAATGACAAACGGAAGTCCCATGCGATTGGCCGCATGCTTCACTTCGACCAGAAGTTCCGGCGTACAGCTGTAGGGTGAATGCGCACCGAGGTGAAATCGGCGGCGGTCGTCGTTAGCAGACTCGGCCATCGCTTGCTCAGTTTCCTCGAGCGCCAAGGGCCAATTGGGCCGACCGGTACGACGGAACTCCGGTGAGTTTGCAAGCGCGCCGCCAAGAGATCGCATGCCTACCTGTGAGGCCACGGACGAAAACAGGCCAGCGCCATACCGGGTGCAGTCGCACGCTGTGGTGATGCCGCAGCGAACCATTTCCAGGACTGCCTGATAGCAACCCCAGCGGTTGTCCTCCAGCGTCAGCGTGGAGGTGTAAGGAGCGATGGCTTGCGCCCACTGGAACAGGTTTCCTTGGTCGCAGCAGCCGCGATGCAGGCTGAGGCCCCCATGCGCGTGGGTGTTGATCAGCCCAGGCATCACTACACGGCCGCCAAGGTCCAGCACCTGCACTCCAGACACTTCGGGTTGCGACGATTCGTCGCCGACCCAGGTCAACCGGCCTTGAGACACCAGCAATGCACCATGAGAGAAACACGTGTGACTGGCGTCGCCCGTGTAGATGAAGGCATTGCGCAGAAGTGTGTCCATCAGTGATGGGATTGTTAAAGGGCAAGGCGCTGCAGCGCAACCGTGGTGCTAGACTAGCTAGTATGCAAATTTCACATATCTGACGCTGCGAAGCAGATGGAACTTCGGCAAATCGAGGCGTTTGTGCAGGTCGCAGCGCATGGCAGTTTCACGCGCGCGGCCAACATATTGAAGACCAACCAGCCCGCTCTGAGTCGCCTGGTCCGCAGCCTGGAGGTCGAACTGCGTCAGGTCCTTCTGGTTCGG
>JBKJRR010000041.1:0-11779 GCA_046594635.1 Burkholderiaceae bacterium | reverse complement strand
CCTTGACGCCGAGTTCGGTGATGCGTTTGGCACCAGCGCGCAGCGCGGCTGGCGTCGACACATAAATGGTGTCGCCATCGCCAAAATTGAGTGTGCCGCAATCGAGCGTGCAGATTTCCGGCAGCAAGGCCTCGACATGTACCAGCCGCGCCAGCGGGCCGATCAGATCAGTGCCGGGGCCGAAACGCATCGGGTCTTCGCCTGGGCCAATTTCCAGATCGCCACCCATGCCCGCTGTCAGGTTGACGATGACATCGACGCCCGAGTCGCGGATACGTTCCATGACTTCGCGGTACAACGCAGTGTCGCGGCTGAACTTGCCGGTCTGCGGATGGCGCACATGGCAATGCACCACGGTGGCGCCGGCCTTGGCCGCCTCGACCGCCGAGGCCGCGATCTGCTCCGGCGTGACAGGCACGTTCGGGTTTTTGCCGACGGTGTCACCAGCGCCGGTGAGTGCGCAGGTGATGATGACGTTGTGGTTCATAGGTATGACCCTGGTAAATTTTTGGTTCGAACTGGCGGTGCTGCAGCAGGGGCCGGGGCCCGGTCGGACCGGGCCGCCAGGGGTGCAGCGTTGAAGTGCACTTTAGCGCCGGGGTATGCAGGAAAACCTGCCAGCTACGACTATTCGTTGACTGGGAGCGACGTTGGTAGTCGCAAGGCGCTTGCGCGACGATAAGAATTTGAATCAGAAACTTCCCGCTGCGTCGCGTTTGCGCGCGCTAGCCCCATCTCAAGGGGGGCAAAGGCAGGTGGCGCCTCATCTGCGCCAAGCTTGAGCACCTTGCGGCGGACTTTGGCCGGGAAGTCGTCAGGCGGAAAACCCAGCTCGCCCTTGAACAGCGGCACCACCGAGGCCGCAAACGCCACCTAGCGTGCCGGGTCCAGTACGTCGGCCGTCGCCATGTCGCTGGAGACCGGCATCAGCGCCATGTCGCCAACCCGTCCTGGATCGCGGTGATGGCCTTGTCGGAGATGGCGAAGTCAACGGTACCGCCCACTCGGCTCAACTCTCGCTCGAGCAGAAAATCGTACAGGCGCAGCAGATCGACTTGCGCCTGGCCGGTCGACTGGACCCGGTACCTCATTTATTCTTATTGACTTTGCTTGCGCGCTCCTTGGCGTCAGCCAGTCGCAGACGCAATTTGTCCACCACGGCGTCGGCATCAACCAAGCTGTTGGCCTGCTTGGCAGTTTCCAGCGACCGGATGCCACGGGCCAGGAACTCGGCCTGGTTGCGCCTACGCGAAACGGTCTCTCGAACCGCACTCACCACGAATTCAGAAAGGGTTTCGGTTTCATTCAAAACCGACTCGACGGTGGCGCGAAACTCTGGAGCAACACGGATGGATGGAAGGGTTGCGGTTTTCATGGTGTCAATGAAATGCAATTGCTATGCAAAGTCCCGCATCGGGTTTGAGCAACACCGAACCAGCCGCAAACCATCAACTCAGAGGTAGTGCAATGTGACTTCCAAACCAGCGGGGGTACAAGAGTCAGGCCCCCTCGACCCTCACGCCCGTGCACCTTGACCGCCCTGCCCGGCCACGAAATGGTCTGCGTCGCCGCATCTGCCAGATGCGGAAGTAGAAATCGGAGTCGCATCTCCCATTTTTCTCCAGCAAACCGGCGACGCGGGGAACTCGCAGTCAACTCTCCCTATTTCCTGATTTGCAGGAAATGGCAGACCTGACCGTCAAGCGACTGGTACCGGCGTCAAATCCGCGGTTCGCCTTGCTGGTTCACGGTAATCGTGGGCCCTGGCTCCGACGTCATCTGGACACGGTGTTCCTGGCCGCGGAAGTTGTATGTCACGTCCCACAATTCCGGGCGTGCCTGGTTCGGCGTGCTGGTGCAACGCTGCACATCCTGTTGCTGCGGCTGGCCATCGCGCCCGACCGAGGCTCCAACAGCGCCGCCGGCGATCACGCCACCAATCGTGGCCAGATCACGGCCCCGACCGTTGCCCACCTGATGTCCCAGGATGCCACCGATGACGGCGCCGATGACGGCACCCGGCACGTTGGCACCGCTGCGCTCACGCACAACCTGGTCGGGCTCGACCCAGCAGCGCTGTTCAGGTGTACCGACCACCGCGCGCACCTCCGTCACGTTGGCCTGGTACAGACGTTCGTTGTTGCGTCGGCGCGGATCATAGACGGTTGCCGGTGGCACGGCCGCACGACTGGCGGCGACAGGCCGCAACTCGCGTCCAACCACACGTGCGGAGGAGACCGAGTTGTTCAGGCCGATCGCCCGCAGCGAAGGGTAGTTTCCGGGGCGCAACACGACACAGGCGCCGGCGAAATTGCTGTCGCTGCAGAGCTCCCACGGTCCTCCGTAGACCTGGGCCGACGAGGCGCGGTCATTGAGCCTGCCGCGGCTGAAATCGGTCTGCTCGCCTTGCGTCGCAAATGAGCGGCCACCAAAACCTTCCTGCCCGAAGAAGACCACACGCGCCGGGTCAGCACCGGGACCGTGTTCGCGCATCACGACACGCATTGAAGAAATGCGGTTGTCCAGGCCCATTTCGCTCAGGGACGGATAGCGGCCCGGACGCAACACGGCGCAGCGACCGGCGTAGCCGTCATCCTGGCAGACCTCCCACGGTCCACCGATAACTTCCACCGACGAGATCCGCTCATCGAATCCGGTGCGGCGCAAACTCACAATGTCGTCCTGCGCCACCATGCTGCGCCCGCCAAGACCCTGCTTTTCATAAATAACCAGCTTTTCGGGCGCTGGTGCGACGACTACCGGCGGCATCGGAACATTCGCCCGCGCTGCGGCCTGCACCGACGAGATCTGGTTGTTCAGTCCCATGGCGCGCAGTGTCGGATACCTGCCCGGAGGCAAGACAGCACATCGACCATTGAACCGGATATCTTCACAGACCTGCCAGCGCTCATCGGCGTCACCCGCAACAATGGCCGACGAAGCCCGGTCGTTGAACCCAAACTGACCGAAGTCACTTATTGGACGCCGGGTCGTGAAGGAATCGCCGTCGAAACCCTCGCGTTCGTAAAACGTGACCTGTGCCATGGCCTGTGTGGCGAGTGTTATCGCCGCGATGAGCACGATGTTACTGCGTGGTGATTTCATGATGATCCTGAGGGTTGATGGTTCCAACTTACCGGACAAGTCTGATCCGCACGGCGCAGAGTCGCCAGCGGACAACGCCACGCCTGCAGGTAGTTGTTGTCCTACCTCTATCGCAAGCCGGCGGACGTGGCGCGACATGACGGGGCGTCAACGGCGCCGCGGGTTGTCGGGCCGGTTACACAATCACGACAGGGTCGATACGTACGTGGCCGCCGCGGTGTCCATGGGCCGGATAGACGGCACATCCGGACAAGGCCGCCAGGGTCAGCGGCAATACGAGCAGGATCTTCATGGGATCTCCTTGGTCCGCGCGATCCAGTGTCGCCGGTGTTTCCCATTGAACGTGTCGTGTGTGTCGCTTGTGTATGGCGCAGGTGTGGTCCGGTAACAAAGGTCAGCGAATACGCGCGAGGGCCGCCGCAATCGCGACCCGTTGGCCTCAGCCGCCCGGCACCACCGTCACGGTCTCGCGCAAGATGCCGCCACCGCCGACGCTGCCGCTGCTGGTCGTGCCTTCGCCACGCATGCGCGCTTCGCAGGCTGTGCGCGCATCACCTTCATGGACATTGCAGCGCAGTCTCGCGTTGACTTCCGACGCCTGCGGCGCAGAGGTCAGCGCGCCTCGGCGGGCCTCCGCCAAAGCGCTGCGCGCTTCCAGCTTGCAGGTCTTGACATCCTGGTTCGACTGACCGCTGTTACAAACGGCCATGTCCTGACGGAAGCGGGCTTGGGCTTCGGCCGCGGTGCCAGCACCAAAAACCTGCGACGTGCACAGGAGCAGCCCCACTGCGGCGACAAAGAGGGGCGGGACGGTTGTATTGAAGTAGCGCATGGGAACTCCTTGCGAAAAGTGGAACGAGCCATCAGGTTAAGTGGCGAATCGGGTTCCGTATGTGCGGTGGCACACGTAATCCGGCGTCCTGAGCACCTGGGCAGTTGTTATCGCCGGACAAGTCGATCGAAACCGAAGAACGCAGCGTATTGGCCGACGCGTGAATCGGACAAGGCCTACATCGATGGGTTTTTACGGCACCAACAATCGCCTACCCTGAGGGCACTGATTGCGAACGTGTCCGCATGTGACGCGGGTCACGCAAACGCTGCGTCCGGCCAACCCCACTGCGCGGCCACCGGCAAACCTCAGACCGTCCCACCGAGCGACATTCGAAGATTGCAGCAAGGAAATCACCAACATGAACGACTCCCGCGCCATTCACCTGTTGCCGCTCATGTTGCTGAGCCTTGCATTGGCCGCTTGCGAACAAGCGGCGCGCCAGCCGTTCGAGTCCGGTGTCGGCCCCCAACCACGTCTGCCTGCACCCCAGCAAGCGCTGATTCCAACCGTCAACATCGCCAAGGCCCGCGGCTGGCCAGACGGTTTGCTGCCAACGGTATCGGCGGGACTGGTCGTAACGCCATTCGCCCGGAATCTGGACCATCCCCGCTGGCTGTACACCTTGCCCAACGGGGACGTGCTGGTCGTTGAAAGCAACGCACCAGCCAAGCCGAACGGCAGTGGCGGCATCAGGGGCTGGGTCATGAAAAGAGTGATGAAGGCTGCGGGCGCCGCTACTGTGAGCGCCAACCGCATCACGCTGCTGCGCGATACCGACGGTGACGGTGTCGCCGAGACGCGCAGTGTGTTGCGCGAAGGGCTGAATTCGCCGTTCGGCGTCGTGCTGATCGGCGAGCGTCTGTTCGTTGCCAATACCGATGCCGTCGTGTCGTTCGCCTACCAGAAGGGGCAGACACGTATCGACGGGCCCGCCACGAAACTCGTCGACCTGCCGGCCGGGCCGGTGAATCACCACTGGACCAAGAACATCATCGCCAGCGCCGATGGCCAACGGCTGTATGTCACCGTGGGCTCGAACAGCAATGTAGCGGAGCGAGGCATGGCGATCGAAGCCGGCCGGGCTGCGATCTGGGAGGTCGACATCGCCAACGGCGCGCACCGCGTGTTTGCCAGCGGGCTGCGCAACCCCAACGGCATGGGCTGGGAACCGGGCACTGGTGTGTTGTGGACCGTGGTCAACGAACGCGACGAACTCGGCAGCGATCTGGTGCCGGATTACCTGACGTCGGTGCGGGACGGTGCTTTCTATGGCTGGCCATGGAGCTATTACGGCCAGCATGTCGATACCCGCGTCACACCGCCGGCACCCGCCATGGTAGCCCGGGCCCTCCCACCGGACTACGCCCTGGGCGCCCATGTCGCGCCCCTGGGCTTGGTTTTTTCGGCCGGGCAGAGCCTCTCTCCAGTGTATGCAAACGGTGTCTTTGTCGGCGAACACGGGTCGTGGAACCGCACACCACGCAGCGGGTACAAGGTTGTATTCGTGCCGTTTGAGGGTGGTCGCCCGAACGCTTTGCCGATCGACGTCGTGACCGGTTTCGTGCACGGCGACGAAGCCTACGGCCGCCCGGTCGGTGTGGCCCTTGACGGTCGTGGTGCACTGCTGGTCGCCGACGATGTCGGCAACACCGTGTGGCGCGTCAGTGCCGCTCGCCGCTGAGTACCGCGGCTCTTGATGTCCGGGGGGGCGGGCTCGCCGCCCGCCTCAGGCCTGGTGACTCGCCACCGGCGCGCTGTCGCCAAGTGGGTACAGCGCCATGGTGGCGCTTATCTCGCCGCGCAAGGCGAGCCACTGTTCATCAAATGACCGGACGAACGCCGTACAGTCAGTTGCCAGGACTCCGGCGCGCGCAAGCATTTCGCAGGCCGCCTGCAGCGGCACCCGCAGGCCCCGGCTGCCCAGCAGATCGTCGTGAATGGCGCGCTGCGACAGGTCTTCGCTGGTCAGCACCCGGGCGGCGCGCAGCAGCAGACGCGCAACGGCCGCATTCATGTCGGCGCCAAGCCAGTCGCGTGCGATGACACGATGGTCGTCGCGCAGCACCGCCAGGACTTGCTGTTGGTACGGCCCACGTTGCACGGAATCGTAGCTGGACTGCGCCGAGCGCATCAGCCACCGCGTCACGGTGGAAAACTGCTCTGCCAGCTCCACCAATTGCAGCGTAATCGCACGCGCAGCGTCGGGCGCAAGGGACGCCTTGAGCAGCAACAGGTCGACATCGATCGTGTGGCCCGGAATGCCGTCAGATTCACATTCGGCGGCACCCGCGCGGTTTGGCGCCGGCAACAGCCGTTCGGCCCGGTCCCACAGCTGCAGCAGGTCACGCAGCGCCACGCTGGCCGCACGAATGCCATCGGGCGCGTTCATGGGCCAGTGCGGACAACTGCGGCTACTGGCGGCGGCATGAACCTTCTGTTCCTCGCCCGCCGAGCCGGGTTCATGCGCAACAAGCTGCGGCACAAACCGACGAGAAGATATCGCAGGCTCCGTGCCAATGCGAGATCCGAGCATCAAAGTCGGCCAGTGAGCAGCAGTACGACAACAATGATCAGCAAAAGGCCGAGACCGCCGCTGGGGCCGTATCCCCAGCGACTGCTATGCGGCCAGGACGGGAAGACGCCAATCAGCAACAGGATCAACACAATCAGCAGGATGGTTCCAAGACTCATAACATTCTCCTTGGGTTGGTCAATGGTGAAGGTGTCAGTTCTACGGTGCGGATGCGGCCGGCGTCACGATCACGACCGTGCCGGAGCCTGTCTTGCCGGTTGCACCGGTGTCGCCGGTATTGCCCGTGTTACCGGTATAACCCTTGCTTCCGGTATCACCTGTCGCGCCCGTCGCGCCGGTAGCACCTGCGGGCCCCGGCACCGCAACGGGAACAGCGACCACCGCGGGTCGTTCACAGGCGGTCAGGGTGAGGACTGCCAGCATAGCGGCAGCGAGAAGTGTTTTTTTCATGGGGTATCCCTTAGGTGATGAAGTGCCAGCGCAAGGCCGCTGGTCATGCCGTTGTGTGCAATGCCGACACCGTGTACACCCTCATCTGGTTGCCGGTGAACCGGGCCTGCATGTGGTGTGTTCTTGTTGTCGTCATTGCACAAAAGTGATTCGATATCTGCGCCGTCAGGCCTGGTCCTTGCCTTTGGTGAACCAGGCATCGGTCGCCTTGCGCTGCCATTCGGCAACCTGCTTCTCGGCTTCGTCCTTGGCCACGCCGTAACGTTCCTGGATTTTTCCGGCCAACTGGTCGCGGCGACCCGCGACGACATCGACGTCGTCATCGGTCAGCTTTCCCCATTGCTCCTTGGCCTGGCCGGCAACCTGTTTCCAGTTGCCTTTTATCTGGTCCCAGTTCATCTGCAGTTTTCCTTGATGTGTGACAAAAATTGAGCCCTGGACCGACTCAGTCGGCAAGCCAGTCACTGAGTTCGTCGGCATGTTGCTGTTCGTCACCCAGGATGTCTTCCAGCAAGCGGCGGGTGGTCGGGTCCTTGTCGCCGATAAGCGCGATCATCTGGCTGTACGCCTCGACCGCGACACGCTCTGCGACCAGGTTGGAGCGGATCATGGCCTTGAGGTCGGGTGATTCGTCATAGGCTGCATGGCTGCGCCGTGTCAGGGAGTCAGGTGAAAAATCGGGCACACCGCCCAGTTGCACGATGCGCTGCGCAATGCGGTCCGCATGCGCCGACTCTTCATTGGCGTGCACCAGAAATTCATCGGCGATCTTGGGTGAAGCCAAACCCTGGGCCGTAAAATGGTGACGCTTGTAACGCAACACACAGACCAACTCGGTGGCCAGTGAATCGTTGAGCAGCGCGATGATCTCCTCACGCCACGGTCCGAAGCTCGGCGTCACGGCGCCCTGGTCCAGGCTGCCGCGCGCCGCCTCGATGGCGACCATATCGAGCACCATCCTGTGATGCTCACTCACGGGAAGATGCTTGACGTTGTGCTGATCCTGCTTGTGTTTCATGGGGGTTCCAGGTTGATCGTCAGGGCCGGCGCAAACCGGTGCGCGGCCGATACGTCGACTTTAGAAGTGAAGTCTCTTGCCGGGCATAGGCAGGCTCCACGTGTACACGTAGGACACGGCCGCGTCACCTGCCGGCCTGGCGACCATCAATGAGCGGTCGGATGCATGCAGGCGACGCGCGGCAGCCGGGGGCGGCCCCGTCAAACTGCGCCGGCCGACGTCTTGTAGGTGGATGCCGACACGCGGTCGGCATGTTGTCAGGCGCAGCAGCGGACGCTGAGCCCATAGTGCTGGCTGCACGCACCGCTTAGTCTCCAGGACTCGGTGGCCGGCAGCGGCATCACTGGCCACATGGCGTTGCCAGGTGGCGTTTCACACGACAACTGCGTTCTCGTTGCTGGTGTTTTCCCAACTGCGTCGCCGTACCCGAAAGATCCAGATGAAAACCACATTCCACTACCAATTTTGCATGGCTATCGCCACCACCTTGACGGCTTTCGCCGCGCAGGCCAGCACTCTGGCGCAGGATGACTACAAGGCCGGAAAAGCGCGAATCAGCGCCGAGTACATGGTGGACAAAAGGGCTTGCGCGACGCTCAAGCACAACATCAAGGAGGTCTGCCTGGTGCAGGCCGAGGGCAAACGAAAGCTTGCGCGGGCAGAACTCGAATATGGTCAATCAGGGACGCCAGCCGACGAGGAGCGTGTACTGCAGGTGAAAGCCGTGGCCGAATATGAGATCGCCAGGCAGAAGTGCGCCGACCTGGCCGGCAATCGCAAGGATGTTTGTCTGAAAGAAGCCACGGCGATCAAGACCAGTGCCGCCGTCGACGCAAAAACGAACCAGAAGCTTGTCGAACTGAGGCAGGACGCCGAGCAGAAAAAGCGCGACGCCGACTATTCAGTGGCGCTTGAGAAATGCGGGGCGCTGGCGGGCGACGCGAAGACCAGCTGCGTAACGCAGGCCAAGCTCAGCTTCGGCAAGACCTGACGCAGGTCCCGCCATTGAGTTGCGGGTCAGGCCCCTATCTTGTCGCCCAGCCACGCTGAACGGGACAATGGCCCGCGGTGTCGCTCGAAACCAGAGAGTGTGGATCTGACCCCCTGCCGCCCTTCACGTCCACCGGAACAACCGGTTGTACTCAAACAGACGAACGATTTTCGCTGTCAGCTTCTTCGCATCGGGATGCAGCGGATTGACAAGCACAGCAGACTCCTCGGGCACGATGACAGATGGCACCTGGAAAATGGCGCTACTCATGCCGCGCAACCATTCGGCGCCCGCCTGGATGCTGGCACGGCCGGCGGGGATCGCCGACCAGGCCAACGGTAAGTTGCTCGCATCGAGCACCGCCCTGGCGGCCCAGACGCGTTCCGGGACCTCGATCTGCACCAGACAGCGGTTGAGCGGTAGCCCGGCGTCGTTGATATGCGCGGCGGTTTCCAGGACTGCAATGGCGACGGTCGGTGCGGTGTAAACGACGGGCTGACCATGGTCGTTCCAGCGGCCCGGGCTTTTTGCAGCTCCCGCACCGCTCAGGTGATCGGCCGCGTACGTTATTGAGACTTTTCTTAGCCTCGATATGTACGATGTGTCGACCGACTCCGTGGCGCCTGCGGACAGCAGCAGGTCGGCCTCAGCCGCAGGCCGGTGCGCAATGACCAGGCGAACCGGCCCTCAGCCCTGCGGCCTGAAGTGATAGGCGTAGTACGCCTGGTCACGCTTCCAGCCCAGTGCCTCGTAGGTCGCCTGGGCGGTCGTGTTGCCGATGTCCGTGTTCAGACTGACACGCACCGCGCCCATGAGCCTGGCGTAGTGAGTCGCCGCCTCCAGCAGCCGCCGGCCCACGCCCGATCGGCGCTGGCCCGCACTGACGAACAGGTCATTGAGGATGTAGGTCCGCGCCATCGACACCGACGAAAACGCCGGATACAGCTGCGTGAACCCCACTGGCGTATCGCCGTCGTGGGCCAGAAACAGCACCGACTCCCCATGGTTGAACCGGGCCAGCAGGAACTGGCGTGCCGCCGCCAGATCGGCCACTTGTTGGTAGAACTGCCGGTAGGCATCGAACAGCGGCGCCAGCGTATCGAGATCTTCGACCGAGGCTTGACGGACCAGGATGTGGGGCATGGGCGGGACGTGCGGCTCAGGAGGCATCCAGTGTAGACCTGCGCCGCACCTGGATGGCGCCACGGGCAGGGTATTGCCCCGTCCGATTGACATCGGCACGTTCCTGCTTCGGGCTGCGTCCGAACAGTGCGCGGTAGCTGCGCGAGAAATGGGACGGCGAGCCGAACCCGCAGGTGACACCAATCGCCGCAATGCCCATGTCGGAATCCTTCAGCAGTCCCCGTGCGGCCTCCAGTCGCAGGCCGGTATAGAAGTGGCCAGGCGTATCCGACAGGTGGGTCGCGAACAGGCGCTCAAGCTGGCGCTGGGTGACGTCGATCAAGCGGGCCAGGTCGATGGGGTCCAGCGGATCTTCGATGTGTTCCTGCATCAGCCGAATCACCTGGACCACCTTGCGGTTGTGGACCTTGTAACGCGTCGCAATCTCCAGCCGCTGGTGGTCGGACGGGCTGCGGATGCGACCCAAGACGAACTGCTCGGACACCTGAGCCGCGAGCGCATGACCATGGCGGGCGGCGATACGCGCCAGCATCAGGTCGATGGCCGCGGTGCCGCCGGCGCAAGTGATGCAACGCGCGCCGATCTCGAACAGTTCCTGGGTCACGGCGATGGTCGGGTAGCGCTCAGCGAATGCCGTCTGCGCCTCCCAGTGCAGCGTTGCGGGCCCGACGCCCGCCACACCGGCTTCGGCCAACGCAAAGACGCCGGTGTCGACTGCACCCATCACGCCGCCCAAGCGCGACACGGCACGCAACCAGCCGCCCAACGCCGCGTCATACGCAGCCAGCGGATCGAAGCCTGCCACGACAACCACCATGCGAACAGACGCCGGGTCAGGCAACGCTGCATCGGCGTTGAGCGACATGCCGTTGCTCGCCACCACCGGCCCACCGTCCGGGGAAATCACTTGCCAGCGGTAGCTATGCGGCCGAAACCGATTGGCCACGCGCAGCGGCTCGATGGCCGAGACAAAACCCATCATGGAGAACGCTGGCAGCAGCAGGAAATGGATCAGTTCGGTGTCGGCAGGCGGATCACCCGTCTGCGGCGTACGGCTGGCCGGCGTGGCCGCAGGCGCTTTCGCAACGCCTGCATGTATCGCAGCGAAGCGGGCCTGCGCTGTGGATGTTCGGCCCACGGTCAGCGCACGTAGTCCGGCTCCTGCTCGTCCAGGATGTCCTTGAGCGCCTGGAAATGCAGTTCCGAGAATCGGGTCGGGTAGTTGTTCCACTGCGCACCGGCCAGCGCGGCCACCGGCTCGGGGATCAGCGCCAGCGGCCGGCCGGTGGACAGGGCCAGCACCTGCAGCTGTGCCGCTTTTTCAAGGTAATACAACTCGTCGAAAGCCTGGGCAACCGACGGCGCGACCACGATCACGCCATGGTTTCCCATGAACAGCACGCTCTTGCCGCCGTCCAGCAAGGCAGCCACGCGTGCGCCTTCGGACGATTCCAGCGCCATGCCGCTGTATTCGCGGTCATAGGCGATGCGACCATGAAAGCGGCAGGCGTTTTGATCGAGCATCAGGAATTCATAGCCCTGCAGGCAGCACAACGCAGTGGCGTGCGGCATATGCGTATGCAGGATGCATCGCGCCTGCGGCAGGCGCTGGTGCAGTTCGGCATGCAGGTACCAGGCGGTCGGGTCGGGGGCGTTCGCTCCGTGGGCTTCCGCAGGATCGCCGGCGTCCAGCAACAGCAGATC
>JBKJRR010000460.1:0-5302 GCA_046594635.1 Burkholderiaceae bacterium | reverse complement strand
CAAATGACTATCAAGATCGGCATCAACGGCTTCGGCCGCATCGGACGCATGGTGTTGATGCCGATCTTGATAGTCATTTGCCTTTACCTCCGTTGGTTGAAACCTGAAAACCCGTTGCCAGATGCCGCTCAGCGTTTGGCCAGAACCTTTTGAATCGTGTCCGCGACGTTTTCCGGCGTGAACCCGAAATGCTTGAACAATACCGGTGCGGGGGCCGATTCACCATAAGTGTCGATACCGACCACCGCAGCGCAACCGTATTTCCACCAGCCGTCCGTGACTCCCATTTCGACCGCGATACGCGGCAGACCTGCCGGCAATACCTCGGTCTTGTAGGTGGCAGACTGGCGATCAAATGTGGTGGTGCTGGGCATGGACACGACGCGCACTGCAATCTTGCGTGTCGCCAGAAGTTCCTGGGCCTTGAGTGCCAGCTGTACTTCGGAGCCGGTGGCGATGATCACCGCCTGGGCCTTCTTGCGCAGGCCCACTTCAGAGGGTTCGGCCAGCACATAGGCGCCCTTGCTGATGGCGTCCAGCCCCGCCGCGTCGGGCGCGGCCGGGCACATGCCCTTGGGAGCGTAGCTGATGCCCTGGCGGCTAAGCAACATGGCGGTCGGGCGGGTTGCGTTTTCCAATGCAACCGCCCACGCCACAGCGGTTTCGGCGGTGTCGGCGGGACGCCATACGTCCAGGTTGGGGATCAGGCGCAACGAAGCCGCATGTTCGATCGACTGGTGAGTCGGTCCGTCTTCACCCAGACCGATGCTGTCGTGGGTGAATACGTGCACCACACGCAGCTTCATCAGCGCCGCCATCCGAACCGCATTGCGGCTGTAGTCGCTGAAGGTCAGGAAGGTGCCGCCATACGGAATGAAGCCGCCATGCAGGGCCACGCCATTCATGATTGCGGCCATGCCGAATTCGCGCACGCCGTAGTTGACATGGCGCCCGCCGACGAGTTGGCCGTCGGCGGCAGGGCTCAGGGCCACTTTGCCGTCCAGGTCGAATCGCAGGCTCGGTGTGCTTTTGGTATTGGTCAGGTTCGAGCCGGTCAGGTCGGCCGAGCCGCCCAGCATTTCCGGTAGCGTCGCGGTGAACGCCTCCAACGCGATCTGCGACGCCTTACGCGACGCCACGGTTTCGGCTTTGCTGTCGGCGGCAAGTACGGTGTCAACCACGGTCTGCGCGAAGTTGCGAGGTAAAGCGCCCTTCATGCGGCGCACAAGTTCCTTGGCCAGATCTGGATGCGCAGTCTTGTAGGCCGCGAAGCGCTGATCCCACGCCGATTCGGAAGCGCTGCCGGATCCCTTGCAATCCCACGCGGCTTTGATGTCGGCCGGGATCACGAATGGTGGCTCGGTCCAGCCCAGCGCCTCTCGCGTCAGTGCAATTTCGTCTGCGCCCAACGGCTCGCCATGGGCCTTGGCGGTGTTGCTGCGGTTCGGGCTGCCCTGGCCGATTCGTGTCTTGCAGATGATCAGGGTTGGCGAATCGTTTTGCGCCTGCGCTTCAACCAAGGCCTTGGACACGGCGGCGGCATCGTGGCCATCGATCGGGCCGATCACGTTCCAGCCATAAGCGACAAACCGCAGCGCGGTGTTGTCGATGAACCAGGGTGTTACCTGGCCGTCGATGGAGATGCCGTTGTCGTCATACAAGGCCACCAATTTACTGAGCTTCCAGGCGCCCGCCAGGGCGGCTGCCTCATGGCTGATGCCTTCCATCAGGCAGCCGTCGCCGATAAAGACGTAGGTACGGTGGTCGACGACTGCATGGTCTTCGCGATTGAATTCATTGGCCAGCAGCTTCTCTGCCAGCGCCATACCCACGGCGTTGGCGAAGCCCTGGCCCAGCGGGCCGGTCGTGGTTTCCACGCCGGGCGTGATGCCGTGTTCCGGGTGGCCGGCGGTCTTGCTGTGCAGCTGGCGGAAATTTTTCAGTTCCTGCATCGGCAGTTTGTAGCCGGTCAGGTGCAACAAGGAATACAGCAGCATCGACGCATGTCCGTTGGACAACACAAAGCGATCGCGGTCGAACCAGTTCGGGTTGCCCGGGTTGTGCCTGAGCACGCCGGCCGGCAGGTCGCCAGCGATTTTTGGGCCCCACAAGGCCACGGCCATGTCCGCCATGCCCATGGGCGCGCCGGGATGCCCGGAGTTGGCCTGTTGAACGGCGTCCATTGCCAGGGCGCGAATGGCGTTGGCCATTGTCTGAGGTGTAGTCATGGTGGGGTGATCAGGAAAGGTGCCTGGCCCGGAGGGCCGTGAACCCCGGATTTTATCGTTCAGCCGCGCCGCGGCCTTTGCCAGAGCGTTTGTCGCGACACCAAGGCGGCGGTTTCGCAGGCCCAATATCGGCGAATTTGTCGGCCTGTGGCACGGCCCGACTTCGATGCATTGGCGCTAAAGTCTGGCCATGAATATCTTCTGTTGCGCGGCTGGTCGCGTGGTCCTGTACACGGTGTACCGATGAGTTGTGGCGCCATCATCCTGGCCGCCGGGCGCGGCGAACGCATGCGGCCGCTGACCGATGCCCGTCCCAAACCGCTGCTTTCGGTGCAAGGCAAGGCGTTGATGCAGTGGCCGATGGAGGCGCTGGCGCGTGCTGGGGTCACGGATCTCATGGTCAATACCGCCTGGCTTGGCGAGCAGATCACGTCGCATTTCGGCGATCGGTTTGATCCGCAGGTGCAGGGCACTCATGCCGACAAATCTGTCAATGCCAGGTCGGTTCGTTTGCACTATTCGAATGAGGGCCTGGATTTTGGCGCTGCGCTGGAGACCGCCGGCGGGATTGTGCGTGTGTTGCCCCGGATGTCGGATCCGTTCTGGGTGCTGGCCGGCGATGTGTTCGTTCCGGAATTTGCCTTCTCCGCCGAGGCTTTGGCCCGGTTTCGCGCCAGTGCGATGTTGGCCCATATCTGGTTGGTGCCCAATCCGCCGCACAACGCCCTGGGCGACTTCGGGCTGGCGGATGGTATCCGGGTCACGAATGACGGTGCTGCGCGCCTCACTTACAGCACGATAGGGCTGTACCGGCACAGCCTGTTTGCGCCACCGAATTGCACCATTACCGCGGGTAATCCTCAGGGCAAACGTGCGGCGTTGGCGCCGATACTGCGCTTGGCCATTGACCAGGGTCTGGTCAGCGGCGAGTTATACACTGGCCCATGGGCCGATGTCGGTACCCCCGAACGCCTGGCCCAGCTTAACCAGTCCCCTGACTCCTGACAAAGCAAGCATGACGAATTCGATTCATCCACAGCGGCGCGCAGCGCTGGCGCGCCAGCTGGGCCCGCAAGGCATCGCCATCGTTCCGACGGCACCGGAACAAAGCCGCAACCGGGACAGTGACTACCTGTACCGCCATGACAGTTATTTCCATTACCTTAGCGGCTTTGCCGAGCCCCAGGCCTGGCTGGTCATCACCGGTGACGGCAAGACCACCTTGTTCTGCCAGCCCAAGGACATGGAACGCGAGATCTGGGACGGATACCGACTCGGCCCGGCCGATGCGCCGCAGCGCCTGGCGGTGGATGCGGCGTTTTCCGTCGCCGAGCTCGATGCGCAAATGCCGCGCCTGATGGATGGCCGTGACACCGTCTGGTATCCGTTCGGTATTCACAAGGGGCTGGAAACCCGCATCGACGGCTGGCTCAATCAGCTGCGTGCACGGGTGCGTTTTGGTGCCCTGTGCCCTGGTCAACAACGCGACCTGTGCGGGTTGCTGGACGAGATGCGTCTGATCAAGGATGCGTCCGAGCAGGACACCATGCGCCGAGCGGCGCAGATCAGTGCTGGCGCGCATATCCGCGCCATGCAGCTGTCGGCGCGTATGTTGCGCGAAGGTCAGGACGTACGTGAATACCACCTGGACGCCGAACTGCTGCACGAGTTCCGCCGCCACGGCTCGCAGTATCCGGCCTACGGCTCCATCGTGGCGGCGGGCGCCAATGCCTGCGTGTTGCATTACCGCGCCGATACTGCCCCGATCCGCGATGGCGAGCTGGTGCTGATTGACGCCGGCTGCGAACTCGATGGTTATGCAAGTGACATCACCCGCACGTTCCCGGCCAATGGTCGCTTCACCGGTTCCCAGCGTGCCTTGTACGAGCTGGTGCTGGCAAGCCAGGATGCGGCGGTGGCCGCCACGCACAGTGGCGCCCGCTTCACCGATCCGCACGAGGCCAGCGTCAAGGTGCTGGCCCAGGGCATGCTCGACCTGGGCCTGCTCGACAGCGCCAAGGTCGGCACGCTGGACGACGTGATCGAAAAGCGCGCGTATTTCCAGTTCTACATGCACCGCACCGGCCATTGGCTGGGTATGGACGTGCATGATTGCGGGGGTTACCTGGAGCCCGGCGAGCTGGGCCAGACCAGCGAACGCAAGGATGCGCTCAGCGGTGAGACCATCGTCAACCGGCCGGCACGTATCCTGCGACCAGGCATGGTGCTGACGATCGAGCCGGGTATTTATGTGCGGCCGGCCGACGGGGTGCCGGCGCAGTTTCACAACATCGGCATCCGTATCGAGGACGATGCCATCGTGACGGCAGACGGTTGCGAGCTGATCAGCCGGGGCGTGCCGGTGGGCGTGTCCGACATCGAAGCGCTGATGCGCCACTGACATGCTCCCCCGGTTGCCATGAACGCAACGCTCGCGCAGCAATTCGGAGAACAGGGGTTCCTGGCTCTGCCGGGTTTCAGGGACGCGGGCGCCATCCAGGCTGTTCGTGACAGAGCTGCTGCCATCATCGAGGCGTTTGATCCGGCGGGTGTGCAGGCAATATTTACGACCCAGGAGCAGCAGCGCCGGGTGAATGACTATTTTCTGGGTTCCGCCAACACGGTTCGTTGCTTCTTCGAGGAGGAAGCCTTCGACGTCCATGGGGAACTGCGCCAAGCCAAGGCCTTGTCGATCAACAAGATCGGACATGCGCTGCACGACCTGGACCCGGTGTTCGACCGGTTCTCGCATGGCCAGGATCTCGCGGATCTGGCCGGGAGCCTGGGGCTCGCGCAGCCGCTGATCTGGCAATCAATGTACATCTGCAAGCAACCGGGCATCGGTGGCGAGGTGCGCTGGCACCAGGACGCGACCTTCTTTGACACCACGCCGATCAGCGTGACCACCTTCTGGTTCGCGCTGCAGGACGCCCACCGTGACAACGGCTGTCTCTGGGTGCAGCCAGGTGGTCACCGCGGGCCCATGCGCGAACGATTCGTACGTCGTGGCGACATCGCGGAGATCGAGGCGCTCGACACTACGCCCTGGCCCGGTCTGACCGACGCGGTGCCGG
>JBKJRR010000321.1:0-4351 GCA_046594635.1 Burkholderiaceae bacterium | reverse complement strand
CCGGCGACCAGTAACACGTCGGCCGGGCTGGCCTCGCGCACGGCCATGGCGATCGCCTGGGCGCGGTCGACTTGCTGAAAGACGCCAGCGACAACCCGCGCAACGAGAACGCGCAAGCCATCATCGACCAGGTGATGCCGGCACTGAGTGGTCACGCTGGCGTCTTTCAGCTCGTCGACCGCGCCCAGGCGATCGCCATGGCCGTGCGCGAGGCCAGCCCGGCCGACGTGTTACTGGTCGCCGGCAAAGGCCATGAGGACTATCAGGAGATTGCCGGTGAACGTCGGGTCTTTTCGGACCTGGCGCAGGTACGTGCAGCGCTGGCGCAACGGACTGCGGGGCCAGCACCATGATGATGGAACTTGCGCAAGCGCTGCGCTGGTTGCCAGGCGCCAGGCTGCACGGCGACCCACGCCAGCCGATCAGCCGCGTGCATTCCGACACGCGAAACCTGCGCGCCGGCGACCTGTTTGTCGCGATCCGGGGCGAGAACTTCGACGCCAACAATTTTCTGGCCCAGGCCGCCAGTGCCGGCGCAGCAGCCGCCCTGACCAGCGACGCAGACGCGTTACGACAAGCAGGCCTGCCGGGCATCGTCGTGGCCGATACGCGCCGCGCGCTGGGCGAACTGGCCAGCGGCTGGCGCGCCCAGTTCACGCCGCCGTTGATCGCGGTGACCGGCAGCAATGGCAAGACCACGGTAACCCAGATGCTGGCGGCCATCCTGCGCAGCTGGCACGGTGACGCCTCCATGGCCACACAGGGTAATTTCAACAACGACATCGGTCTGCCGCTGACGCTATTGCGCTTGCGCGCGAACCACCTTGCCGGCGTGGTCGAGCTGGGCATGAACCACCCGGGCGAGATTGCCCGGCTCGCCGCGATTGCGCAGCCCACCGTGGTGCTGATCAACAACGCCCAGCGCGAACACCTCGAATTCATGGCCACGGTCGAGGCCGTGGCACGCGAGAACGGTGCTGTCATCGGCGCGCTGCCCAGCAACGGCGTAGCGGTGTTTCCTCAGGACGATGCCTTCGCAGCCATGTGGCGTGGTTTGGCTGGCAAACGCCGTTGCATGGTTTTTTCTGCCACACCTGCTGCCAAGCCGTCGCCACAAGTGGACGTGTCCTGTACAGCCGCCACCTGGCACCACGGCGCCTGGCAGGTACAGGCACACACACCCGCAGGTTCGCTGCAATTTGTCCTGCATATGGCCGGCGCCCACAACCTGCACAACGCGCTGGCAGCAGCCACCTGCGCGCTGGCAGCGGGCGCCCCGCTGACGGCCATCGTCGACGGGCTGCAAGGTTTCGAGCCGGTAAAGGGGCGATCACGGTCCGTGGCACTGAACCTGGCGGGCAAGACCTGCACCCTGATCGACGACAGCTACAACGCCAACCCCGATTCGGTCGATGCAGCGCTCGTGATGCTGGCCAGTTTGCCGGGACCGCGCCTGATGGTGCTCGGCGACATGGGCGAGGTCGGAGACCAGGGCCCGTCGCTCCATGCGCAGGCCGGTGCTCGCGCACAGGCGCTGGGCATCGATGCGCTGTTCACGCTGGGCGCATTGTCCACCCACGCAGCCGTCAAATTCACCGGTGCGCGCCATTTCACCAGCATGGACGAACTGATCGCCGCGGCGCGCCAAGATGCAGGCGACTACGCCAGCATTCTTGTCAAGGGCTCGCGTTTCATGCAAATGGAGAAGCTGGTCGACGCCCTCACCCGCCAGGCACCTGCCCTGGTCAAATCCACCGGAGATGCGACATGCTGCTGAGCCTTGCACAATGGCTGCAGACGCTGGGGCCGGAATTCGGCTTCTTGCGCGTTTTCCAATACCTCACGCTGCGCGCGGTCCTGTCGGCGATGACGGCCCTGTTGATCGGTCTGATTGCTGGCCCGGCCGTGATCCGCAACCTGGCCCGGCTCAAGATCGGCCAGCCGATCCGTGGTTACGGCATGGAGACCCATCTGGCCAAAAGCGGCACGCCGACCATGGGTGGCGTGCTGATCCTGATCTGCATTGCGGTATCGACGCTGCTGTGGATGGACCTGTCGAACCGCTTCGTCTGGATCGTGTTGCTGGTCACGCTGGGCTTCGGCGCCATCGGCTGGGTCGACGACTGGCGCAAGGTGGTCGACAAGAATCCCGAGGGAATGCGCTCGCGCGAGAAGTACCTGTGGCAGTCGGTCATCGGGCTGCTTGCGGCGCTGTACCTGGTGTTCAGCATTTCCGAAAACTCGAACATACGGGTATTTGAGCTGTTCCTGCGCTGGGTGCAGTCGGGCTTTGATCTGAGCCTGCCGCCCAAAGCAGGCTTGCTGCTGCCGTTCTTCAAGGAAATCAGCTACCCACTGGGTGTACTCGGTTTCGTCTTGATGACCTATCTGGTCATCGTCGGCTCGAGCAACGCCGTCAACCTGACCGACGGCCTGGACGGCCTGGCCATCATGCCCGTCGTCATGGTCGGCTCGGCGCTGGGCGTGTTCGCCTATGTCACCGGCAGCGCGGTATTCTCCAAATACCTGCTGTTCCCGCATATCCCCGGCTCGGGCGAGCTGCTGATCTTCTGCTCTGCGATGGCAGGCGCCGGGCTGGCCTTCCTGTGGTTCAACACCCATCCGGCCCAGGTCTTCATGGGCGATGTCGGCGCGCTGGCACTCGGCGGCGCCCTGGGCACGATCGCGGTGATCGTGCGCCAGGAAATCGTGCTCGCCATCATGGGTGGCATCTTCGTTGCCGAAGCGGTTTCCGTGATGGCCCAGGTGGGGTATTTCAAGTACACCCGGCGCCGTTATGGCGCAGGCCGACGCCTGCTCAAGATGGCGCCGCTGCACCACCATTTCGAGAAGACCGGGTGGAAAGAATCCCAGGTGGTAGTCCGCTTCTGGATCATCACCATGTTGCTGTGCCTGGTGGGCCTGTCCACCTTGAAGCTGCGGTGATCCGATGATGCATCTGCATGACACGACGGTGCTGATCCTGGGTCTGGGAAGTTCCGGCCTGGCGATGGCGCGTTGGTGCGCACGCGCGGGGGCACGGGTCACCGTCAGCGACACCCGCGCTGACCCACCGCAGCGCGCGCGCCTGGCCCAGGAGTGGCCCGAGGCCCGCTTCGTCAGCGCGACCCTTGACGCCACACTGCTCGCGCAAGTGCAGCCGAAACTGGTGCTCAAGAGCCCGGGCCTGAGCCCCGCGCAGGTTGCGCCACTGCTTGACGCGGCGCGCGACGCCGGCATCCCGGTATGGGGCGAACTCGATTTGTTTGCCCAGGCACTGGCCGAATGCCAGGCTGCGGACGGTTACACACCCGACATCCTGGCCATCACCGGCACCAATGGCAAGACCACGGTCGCATCACTGACCGCGCAGCTGATCGAGCGCGCCGGCAAGACCGTGGCACTGGCTGGCAACATCGGCCCCACCTTGCTGGACACGCTGACCGAACGGCAGGAGCAGCAAGCCCTGCCGCAGGTCTGGGTCATCGAGTTGTCCAGCTTCCAGCTGGCCGACATGGCGGCGCCTGTGCTGACCGGCGATGCGCAGGGCGCAACCGCCTTCGAGCCCAGCGCCGCCTGCGTGCTCAATCTGAGCCAGGACCATCTGGACTGGCATGGCGACATGGCCGCCTATGCACAGGCCAAGTCCCGCGTGTTTGGGACCCAGGCCCTGATGGTGCTCAACCGCGACGAGTCGCAGGTCATGGCGATGTTGCCGGAGCCCGTCAAAGGCCACCCCGTACGCCGCAGCACAACGGTCGGTGGTGGACTGCCACAACGGCCGGGCGAATTCGGACTCGAGCAGGTACATGGCATGACCTGGCTGGTGCGGGCCCAGGAACTCGATCCGACGATCAAGATCCGCAAAGGCCAGGCCGCCGAGGCCTTGTTCATGCAACGGCTGATGCCGGCCGAGGCACTGCGCATCCGCGGGCGCCACAACGCGGTGAACGCACTGACCGCACTGGCGCTGGCAGCCGGCGCCGGTTGCGCACTGGCGCCACTCTTGTACGGCTTGCGCGAATACCGCGGCGAGCCGCATCGCGTCGAATCGGTTGGCATCCTGAACGAGGTCGAATTTTTTGACGACAGCAAGGGCACCAACGTCGGCGCCACCGTGGCGGCGCTGGCCGGCCTGGGCGCCGAGCGCCGGCTGGTGCCCATCCTCGGTGGCGATGGCAAGGGACAGGATTTCACTCCGCTGGCAGAACCCATTTCCAGGGTTGCCCGCGCGGTGGTGCTGATCGGGCGCGACGCCCCGCGGATTCGCGCCGCGCTCGCATCCACCGGCGTGACTTTGCTCGATGCCAGCGACATGGCCGATGCCGTGGCACGGGCCATGCGCGAAGCC
>JBKJRR010000209.1:0-18946 GCA_046594635.1 Burkholderiaceae bacterium | reverse complement strand
GGCCTGCACCAGGTCGGACATGGCTCCCACGCTGTCCTCGATCGGCACCTTCTTGTCCCAGCGATGCAGGTAATACAGATCGATCACGTCGGTCTGCAGATTGCGCAGGCTGTTTTCGCAGTCACGCCGAATCGCCTCGGCACGGCCATCGATCACACGCTTGATGCCGTCGGGAAACGCCACGCCGGCCATGCCACCCTTGCTCGCAAGCGTGAAACGCTGGCGATGGCGCTTGAGTACCTGACCCAGCAGCTTTTCGTTGGCGCCGAAGCCGTAAAGGGCAGCGGTGTCGATCAGCGTCACGCCGGCATCGAGCGCCGCCAGCAGCACGCGCTCCGCCTGCTCCTGCGACGGCGGCACGCCGTACGCGTGACTCAGATTCATGCAGCCCAGACCGATGGCAGAGACCGTGAAAGGGCCGATTCGGCGCTGTTGCATGGAAGATGTCCTTGTCAAATGTGAAACGGGCCTGGAGCACCCCATCGCCCGCGCGATGGACAGTCAGGCTTCATTGTGAACCGCCTGGGTCAGCCGAGTTGCTGCTGCAGTGTGTGCAGAACTTCGTAGCAGGGCAACACGGCGGCAACACTGGCGTTGGGCTCCCTGCCCTCGCGGATTGCAGCGAAAAACTCGCGGTCCTGCAACTCGATGCCGTTCATCGAAATCGCCACCTGGGAGACGTCAATTTTTTCTTCCTTGCCATTGAACAAGTCGTCATATCGCGCGATATAGGTGGCGGTGTCACCGATGTAGCGAAAGTACGTGCCCAGTGGCCCGTCGTTGTTGAAGCTCAGCGACAAGGTGCAAACGGCGCCGCTGGCGGCCTTGAGCAGAATGCCCATGTCCATGGCGATGCCCAGGGTCGGGTGGATCGGTCCCTGCACGGCATGGGCCAATACGATGGGGCTGCCACATTGGTAGGCGAAAAGGTCCACCGTATGCGCGGCGTGGTGCCACAACAAGTGGTCGGTCCACGAACGTGCCTGGCCCAATGCATTGGTATTGGAGCGGCGGAAGAAATAGGTCTGCACATCCATCTGCTGGATGTTGAACTCGCCGGCCTTGATGCGGTTCTTCACATACTGGTGACTCGGATTGAAGCGTCGCGTGTGACCACACATGGCGGTCAAACCGTTCCTGGCCGCCAATGCCACCACCTCCTGCGCGCCCTGCAGACTGTCGGCCAACGGAATTTCTACCTGCACATGCTTGCCGGCGCGCAGGCAGGCCAGGCTTTGCTCGGCATGCATCTGTGTCGGCGTACACAAGATCACCGCGTCGACCTCCTTGAGCGCCAGGCTATCGGACAGATCCGTGGTCACATGGCCGATGCCGTATCGGGCTGCAACCTCACGGGTCTTGTCCAGTTCGCGGCTGACCAGTGAAACTACCTCGACACCGTCGATATTCCGGATGCCGTCCAGATGCTTGATGCCGAATGCGCCGGCCCCGGCCAGCGCGACCTTGATGTTTCGAGTCACGGGAAACCTCCTTCAATTTCAGATAGCACGCGGGCCCGTGCGTCGCATCTCTCGCGTGCGACACGCAAGCAGGGATGCGCGCCGTCAGAACTACAACACAAACAGCGTGATCGCCGGGAACAGCACCAGCAGCACCACACGCAACAGGTCGCTGGCCACGAATGGCATCACACCCCGGTAGGTGTCGCGGATATTGATGTCCGGCGCCATCGACTGGATCACGAACAGGTTCATGCCCACCGGCGGCGTGATCAAGCCCACCTCGACCACGATCAGCACCAGAATGCCGAACCAGATTGCCGTGTGCTCCGGCGACATGCCGAAATCCAGACCGGCGACCATCGGGAAGAAAATCGGAATTGTCAGCAGGATCATGGACAAGGAATCCATCACGCAGCCGAAGATCAGGTAGAAAATCAGGATTGCGCTGAGCACCGTGTAAGGCCCGAAACCCTGGGTGCCAACCCAGAGCGCCAGTTCCTGAGGCAATTGCGACAGGGCCAGAAAGGTATTGAACGCCGCGGCACCGAGCACGATCATGAACACCATGGCCGAGGCCGATGCGGTGGACTCGAAGGCCTCGCGCAGGCGCCCCCGCGACAGGCCCCCACGCCACCAGGCGAGCAGACCGGTGCAGACAGCGCCCACGGCAGCGCCTTCAGTCGGCGTGAAAATGCCGGAATAGATGCCACCGATCACCAGGACAAAGATCAGCAGCACCGGCCAGACAGCCCCCAGCGCCTGCCAACGTTCGCGCCAGGGCAAGGGAGCGATCTGCCCGGCAGAACCCGGCGCCAGACGCACATAGATGTTGATCACCACCATGTATCCGACTGCGGCCAGGATACCCGGCACGAAGGCGGCCGCAAACATCTTCGCAATATTCTGCTCGGCCAGGATGGCGTAGATCACCAGCACGATCGAGGGAGGGATCAGGATACCCAGCGTGCCACCCGCAGCCAGTGCGCCGGTCGCCAGTGCGCCGGAATAACCGGCCCGGCGCAGTTCCGGCAAGGCCACCTGCCCCATCGTGGCAGCAGTGGCCAGCGACGATCCGCAGATCGAGCCAAATCCGGCGCAGGCGCCGATGGCCGCCATCGCAACACCACCACGTCGATGGCCCAGGAAGGCCTCAGCCGCCTTGAACAAGGCCTTGGACATGCCACCGAGCGAGGCAAACTGCCCCATCAGCAGGAACAACGGAACAATCGACAGGTTGGCATTGGAGAACTGACCATAGGTCAGTGTCTTCATCTGGTTGAGCAGCGGCGCTGCACTGCCATACACCTGCCAGGAGCCGAGCAGTCCGAGCACCAGCATCGACAAGCCGATCGGCACCCGCAGAAAAATCAGCACCAGCAAGGCCGGAAATGACAACCCGGCAAGCAATAGCGGATCCATCAGTGGGTACTCCCGGAGGCCACAAAATTTTCCGGTCGGCGCGCCAGTCCCAGCGTCTCCAGCAGACGCAACCCATATACGACGCAGCCGACAACCGCCGGACCGATCGATGCGGCATAACCCCACCAGACCGGCATCTGCAGGATGAAGCTGACCTCACCATTGCCGTAATAGTCCTCCAGCGCGATCGACATGCGCCAGACCAGCAGCAGCCAGACCACCAGCATCACGCCATCGGACAAGACTTCGAGCCCGCGTTGCAGGGCTGGCGGGTAGGCCTTCCAAAACATGTCGACGGACGCATGGCCGTTCTTGAGATGGCACCAGGGCAAAAAGCAGAACACCGCCAGCGCCGTGCCCGCTTCGACCAGTTCGAAATCGCCAGGCACCGGGCCAAACCCGGCAAACGCCAACGCACGCCCGGCAATGCTGACGACGGTCATGACGGCTAGCGCAATCAGCACCAGCACGCCCCACCAGGCCAGCCATTGGCTCAACCGATAAATCAGCTTGCTCATAAACAAACACGGAGCGTGCACCTTGGTGATCGCCCCGCGCCTTTCTCCTGGGGTTCTATTTCTTCGAGTACTTTTCGATCAGGCTCTCGGCTTCCGCGGCCAGCTTTGGACCATCGAGGCCCTTGTCAGCCACTTCCTTGAACCAGACGGCCCGAACGCCATTGGCCGCCCTTTGCCAACGCGCCGTCTCAGCCGCATCAAGCGTGACGATGTTGTTGCCGGCCTTCTGTGCCAGTGCCAAACCTTCCTTGTCGGCCTCGTCCATCACCCGGCCCAGTCTGCCGGCCACTTCGATACCGGAGTTCGCATCGATGACCTTCTTCAGGTCAGCCGGGAGCTTCTCGTAGCTGGCCTTGTTCATCGCCACCACGAAAGTCTGGGTGTACAGGCCCTTGGGACCGGAGAAGCCGGTATGGTTCTTGACGATTTGCTGTACCTTGACGGAGGGCACGACTTCCCACGGAATCGTGGTTGCAGAAATCACGCCCTTGGACAATGCCTCGCCGACCGCTGGCACCGGCATGCCGACCGGCACCGCACCGAGCTGCTCAAGCATGATGTTGATGACACGCGATCCGCCCCGCACCTTCATGCCCTTGAGGTTTTCCAGCTTGTTGATCGGGTCCTTGCTATGGAACAGGCCGGGGCCATGGGTGTGCACGGCGATGACCTTGACGTCCTTGAATTCGTCCATCGCATTCTTCTGCACGTATTCCTGAAACGCCTTGGACGAGGCTTCGGACGATCCGCTCATGAACGGCAGCTCGAACGCCTCTGTTTTCGGGAAGCGACCCGGTGTGTAACCGAGCACCGTCCACACGATGTCGACCACCCCATCCTTGGCCTGGTCGAACAGATCCGGCGGCTTGCCACCGAGTTGCATTGACGGGAAGTGCTGAACCTTGATGCGTCCGCCACTTTCCTTCTCGACTTTCTGCGCCCAGGGAACCAGCCCCTTGTTCGGAATGGCCGCCTGCTGGGGCAGCAACTGGTGCAGGCGCAACGTGACATCGGCCGCATGACTGGCTTGCATGCCGAAAGCCAGGGTCATGGCGCCAAAAAGTGAGGTCAATGTTCGTTTCATGATGTGTCTCCAATAAAGTTCTCGACCAGATATGTGCGCCGATGGCCACTGCAAAAAGTCAGCGCGCGCTTCCAATTCGATAGCGCAATATCATTGTTGCAGCGCCATCGAAATTGCCTACATGGTTTCTACCCATGGATGTCACAGTTTGTTCTCCAGGATCAGGTGGCCGACCGCGGTGTTGGATGCGGGCACGTGATAGAAACGGTGCGCCACATGGGGTTTGCCACCACCCGCGATATCAGCCATGGCACCGCGTGCGATCAGCCACATCACGAGTTCGATACCCTCCGAGCCAGCTTCGCGCACATAGTCAATATGGGGCACCTGGGCCAGGCCCGCCGGATCGGCAATCAGCCGGTCCAGGAACGTGTGGTCGAAATCCTTGTTGATCAGGCCAGCGCGCGGGCCCTGCAACTGGTGGCTCATGCCTCCCGTACCCCAGATTTGAACACGCAAAGGCGCATCGAACGACGCGATGGCCCGGCCGATGGCCTTGCCCAGTTCGAAACAGCGCCGTCCCGACGGCACCGGGTACTGCACCACGTTGACGGCAAACGGAATCACCGGGCATGGCCAGGCCTGTGGCTGGCCACACATCAAGGATAGCGGCACCGTCAGGCCATGGTCGACATCCATCTTGTTGACAATGGTCAGGTCGAAATCGTCCTGGATCACGGACTGCGCAATATGCGACGCCAGTTCCGGATGACCGATCACCTTGGGCACGGGGCGCGGGCCCCAACCTTCGTCGGCCGGTTGAAACTGCGCCGCGGTACCGATGGCAAAGGTCGGGATCATGTCCAGGCTGAACGCAGTAGCATGGTCGTTGAAGACCAGAAAGATGACATCGGGTTGGTTGTCCAACATCCACTGACGCGAGTATTCATAGCCCTTGAAAAGCGGTTGCCAATAGGTTTCACCGGTCTTGCCAAGGTCGACGGCGGCGCCAATGGCCGGCACGTGCGAGGTGTATACGCTGGCGCTGATGTGGGCCATCAGTGGGCTCCTTTCTGTCCTGCCTTGCCTTGCGGCTGGCGGCTGGCCTGCGCATCGCCGTCCTCACCGACAAAGCGGTTGCCGTGTACGGACCTGCCGCCTGAGATCATCATGGCGCGGTACTCGTCTTCCGTCATGCCGGTCATGCTTCCAGCCATCTGCTGGAAGCTCTTGCCATCGGTGGCGCCGATCTTGGCCAGGAAATAGATGTTGCCCCCAAGCGCGATGCAACGATTCAGGTCACGTGCCAGCACCGCCTGTTTCTGCTCATCGGTCATCGGCCACTCATTGAGATAGCTGCGCTCGTCGGCTTTGAAGCGTGTGCGGTTGTCAGCCTTCATCAGCGACATGCAAAACTGGTTCAGGTGGTAGCCCTTGCGCGACTGCTCCGCGTCGAAAATCGTGGTCCCTGGCACGTCCAGATAGAGTTTTTCCAAAGCCATGGTTGTGCTCCTTGTCTTGTTCAGGTCCAGTACAACCGGTCAGGATTGTCGACCAGCAATTTGCGCTGCAACCCGGCGGTCGTCGCGATCTGCGGTATGAAGTCGACCAGCAAGCCGTCGTCCGGCATGTGGTCCTTCAGGTTGGGATGGGGCCAGTCAGTGCCCCACAACACGCGGTCCGGGAAGGTATCGACCAACTTGCGCGCAAACGGCACAACGTCCTGATAGGCATGTTGTTCGCCGGCCAGCGCCTTGGGGCCTGCAACGGACAAGCGCTCCGGGCAGCTGACCTTGCTCCAGATATTCGCGTGCTCGTGCATCATCTTGACGAAGAGCGCGAACTCAGGCCCGTCGACCGGCTTGGATACATCGGGCCGGCCCATGTGATCGACCACGACCGTGGTCGGCAAGGCAGTAAAGAAGTCATATAACTCGGGCAGATCCTGCGCCTCGAAATACACCACTACATGCCAGCCCAGTGGCGCGATGCGGTTGGCGATCTCCAGCAGCACCTCACGCGGCGTGAAGTCGGCCAGCCGCTTGACGAAATTGAAACGTGTGCCGCGTACACCGGCCGCATGCATGTCCTGCAACTCGGCGTCGGTCACCTGGCGGTTCACCGTTGCGACGCCCCGCGCCTTGCCGTTCGAGTTTTTCAGCGCATCCACCAGCGCACGGTTGTCGCTGCCGTGGCAGGTGGCCTGCACGATCACGTTCCTGTCAAAACCCAGGTGGTCGCGCAACGCGAACAACTGTCCCCTGGATGCGTCGCAGGGTGTGTACTTGCGCTCGGGCGCGTATGGAAATTCGGCGCCTGGCCCAAATACATGGCAATGTGCATCGACTGCGCCAGCCGGTAGTTTGAATCGGGGTTTGCTCGGGCCGTCGAACCAGTCCAGCCAGCCCGGGGTTTTGGGAAATTCGATGCTGTTCATCGTGGAGTTCATGGTGTCAATCGATGTACTTCAGGCCGGCCTTTTCGAGCGCCGCACGCATGTTGTACATATCCAGACCGAGCACACCTGCCGCCAGCTTGGCACGTTTTTCGGACTCGTTGGCTTCACGCGCAGCCGCCGCATCGGCAACCTGCCCTGCCAGCGCGGCTGGCACCACCACCACACCGTCGTCGTCGGCAATGACGACATCACCCGGGTTCACCAGCGTGCCGGCACACACGACCGCAATGTTCACTGAACCCAGCGTCGCCTTGATCGTCCCCTTGGCATGCACCGCCTTGGAAAACACCGGAAACACCATGCCAGTCAGGTCCTTGATGTCGCGCACGCCTCCGTCGATTACCAGGCCCACCGCACCACGGGCGCGGAACGATGTGGCCAGCAGGTCGCCGAAGAAACCGTCCGCGTTGTCCGAGGTCACGGCCGCAATCACCACGTCGCCGGGTTGCAGCTGCTCGGCCACCACGTGCATCATCCAGTTGTCGCCGGGTTGCAGCAACACCGTGACGGCAGTGCCACATAGATGGGCGCCGGTATATATCGGCCGCATATACGGTTTCATCAGACCCACGCGGCCCATGGCTTCGTGAATCGTTGCCACACCGAAGCCCGACAACTTGTCGACCGCGATCCTGTCAGCGCGCTCGATGTTGCGCCTGACGACTCCCAGTTGCGTCATGGTCATTTCCCTTTCTGCTTCAAGGCCGCGTCCAGGCGCGGAAACACGCGCCTGGCATTGCCTTCGTATATCTGATGACGGTCTTGGGCGCTGAGGATCTTCGAAGCTTCGATATAGCGCCGGGTGTCGTCGTAGTAGTTGCCGGTTTCCGGGTCGATGCCGCGCACCGCACCAATCATCTCGGAGGCAAACAACACGTTCTTGACCGGTATCACCGTATTGAGCAGATCGATGCCCGGTTGGTGATAGACGCAGGTGTCAAAGTAGATGTTGTTGAGCAGATGGTCTTGCAACAAGGGCTTCTTGAGCTCCTGCGCCAGGCCGCGAAAGCGGCCCCAGTGGTAGGGCACGGCGCCGCCACCATGCGGAATCAGAAAACGCAGCGTCGGGAATTCCTTGAACAGGTCGGAGGTCAGGCATTGCATGAAGGCTGTGGTGTCGGCATTGAGGTAATGCGCACCGGTGGTATGAAAACACGCATTGCAGCTGGTCGACACATGAATCATCGCCGGAATGTCGTGCTCGACCATCTTTTCGTAGATCGGATACCAGTGCTTGTCACTGAGCGGCGGCGAGGTCCAGTGCCCTCCGCTGGGGTCCGGGTTCAGGTTGATGCCGACATTGCCGAATTGGACGACACATTTCTCGAGTTCCGCCACACAGGAGGCCGGGTCGACGCCGGGCGATTGCGGCAACATCGCCGCACCGATGAAGTGGTCGGGAAACAGTTGCGACACCCGAAAGCACAACTCATTGCAGATCGCCGCCCAGGTCGACGACACGTTGAAGTCGCCGATGTGGTGGGCCATGAAACTGGCACGCGGCGAGAAGATGGTCAGGTCAGAACCACGCTGCTTCATCAGGCGCAGCTGGTTGGTCTCGATCGACTCGCGCAACTCATCGTCGCTGATCCGGAGCTCCGAGACCTTCGGCATCGAGGCCGGATCCTGGATCCCGGCGATCTGGCGATTTCGCCAGGCCTCCAGCGCTTTGGGCGCCGTGGTGTAGTGGCCATGGCAATCGATGACCAAGGAACTGGACACGGTGGCTTCTCCTTGCATAGGGTTTGAATGGGTGTGCGCAGCGCCTGCGGTGCCAGCGGCGGTGGCCGAAAACTACGGCACGCCCTGGACACCCGCATTGTGGGCGGCATGCGGCATCAGGTGAAGACCCGAGAGCCACTAGCAGATATAACAAAGCAGCATAACCAATAGAATGGTATTCATACTGTTAGATATCGATCCACCTCTCCTCCATGGACCTGCGCCAGATTGAATACTTTGTCCGGGTCGCCGAACTCGGCGGCTTTACCCGGGCCTCGGCCGCACTGGGCATCGCCCAGCCTGCACTGAGTCGCCAGGTGCGCATGCTCGAAGTTGAACTGCGCCAGACCTTGTTGTCGCGCGACGGACGCGGCGCAGTGCCGACGGAAGCCGGACGCCTGTTGCTGGCACACGGGCGCGGCATATTGCACCAGGTCGAGCGCGCGCGCGAGGAACTTGGCAGATTGCGCGGCGCCCTGGCCGGACGCGTCGCCGTGGGCCTGCCCACCAGCCTGGCACGCGTTCTCACGGTACCACTGACGCGGGCTTTTACGAAACAGATGCCCGAGGCGACCCTGTCCATCAGTGAAGGCCTGTCCAGCGCCATGCTTGAGTCGCTGATCAACGGTCGGCTGGACATCGCCGTCTTGTACAACGCACGCTCGAGCCCGGATATCGAGATCACCGCTCTGCAGCAGGAGGATTTATTCCTGATTCAGGCGCGAGCCCACGGCGCGGGTACCGGCCCTGTCACGCTCGAAGCGCTGGCCCGATTGCCGCTGGTGATTCCGAGCCGGCCGAATGCCATCCGAATGCTGGTGGAATCGGCCATGGCCACGATCGGTTGCAACCCGCAGATCGCGCTGGAGATCGATGGGGTCTCGGCCATTCTGGATCTGGTGGCCGATGGCGCCGGCAATGCCGTGCTGTCCAGCAATGCGGTGGCCAGTTCGGTGCAACCTTCGCTGTTTCGCCTGCGTGCCATCCGACAGCCACGCGTGCGGGCACAGATCTCGCTCGCAGTCAGCGCCCAGCGTCCCGCGACGTTGACACAAAAGGCGACCCAGACGCTGATCGCCGCCACCCTCGCAGCCGCGATGCCGGCGTCCGTTGAGGCCCCATCATCCGTGCCATGAGGCACACGTAAGATAGACCGATCGAGACACCACACAGGCCGTGGACATCAGACCCGCGACACCCACGGCAAACCCAGGAGACATCTCATGCATTCACTTGTCATCACCGTCGTCGGACCGGATCGTCCCGGCCTGGTACGCGCCCTGTCCGAGCAGGCCGCCCAATTTGGCGCGAACTGGACTGACAGCGTCATGGCCAATTTCGCCGGCCAGTTTGCCGGCATCGTGCACCTGCAGGTACCGGCCGAGCGCAGCAGCGATCTGCAGGCGGCGTTGCGAGCCATCGATTCCGACAGCCTGCACATCCAGGTCGCGCTGGCCGACGGCCAGAGCGCGCAGGTGCCACCCCGCCGCATCACGCTGGCGCTGGTCGGCCATGACCGTCCCGGCATCATCCAGTCGATTGCCACCCGGCTGGCCGAGCATGGCGTGAGCATCGACACCATGAAAACGCACATTGCCAGTGGTGCGATGTCGGGCGAGGAGATGTTCCACCTCGACGCGCGACTGACGATTCCAGGTGACCTGGACACCGAACAACTGCAAGCCGGTCTGGAAGGCCTGGCCAACGAACTGATGGTCGACATCACGCTCGTGGGTGGCAACAACGTCGCTGGGACCTTGCTCTGACCCTCAGGTCTTGCGCGCGGCGATCAGCCGATCGGCATAGTCCTGCCAGCACGCATCCTTGCCGATATCCCTGAAAACGCCCTGGCTTGCCTGGTCCGCCACCCACTGCTGCTTGTCGGCGATGGCACCCGCCATGATGGGCGCGAAACCGCCCTCCAGCACCGTTCGCGCCGACTCCCGCATCTCCTCGGCGCGGCGCTGACCATGTTGCGCGACCCGGCTGAAAAAATAGGCGCCCGACTGCGTCCAGTCAATACCCGGAAAGGTTTCCTGCAGGGTCGGTATCAACTGGTCCTCGACGCCATAGGCGCGCGCCGTGGTGTAACTTTCGATAACCAGTGCTTCCAGCCCCTTGATCATGACGCTGCGACACATCTTGATGGCACTGGCCACACCCAGCCTGGCCGAAACGACCTGGGCATCCATGCCCCAGGTCGCCAGAATTTCGGCCAGCGCTGGCGCCTGTTTGCCGCCCAGCAACATCGGAACCCGGATGCCATAAGGAGGCACCGACGTCATCACGCCGGCTTCGACATAAACGCCACCGGCGCCATCAATCAGCGCTGCCGCCTCCTGCTTGGTGCCGGGTGATGCCGAGTTCAGGTCCAGAAATACGGTACCGACCCGGATATGGGCCGCCGCTTCGCTTGCCACGGCCAGGGTGCTTGAGGCAGTGACGGCCGATATCAGCAAATCCGCATCGCGGCATACATCCGCCATGGAATCTGACGCGGGTACACCGGCTGCAGCTGCATGGGCCCGCTCGGCGGCACGCAGCGCGACATGGTCGAATTTCAGATCCCATGTTCGGACACTGCCCACCGAGGGCAACAGGCCGGCCGCGAAGGTCTTGCCGACCTCGCCGTAACCGAGCATGCCGATGTGTTGCAACTTCACGTGATGTCTCCGTTTTGCCGAGGTCTCTACTGCGTCGGGATCTTCGCACGGGTGATGATGTCGCCCCAGCGTCTGGTCTCGCTTGCCAACAGGCTGGCCGCCTGCTGCGGCGTGCTGGACTGCGCTTCGACATTCAGCGCATGCAGCTTGGTCTTGACGTCCGGCGCGTTGACCGCCTCCACGATGTCCTTGTTCAGCCGCGCGATCACTGCAGGCGGAGTTCCGGCAGGCGCGGCCAGGCCATTCCAGGACGTGGCCACAAGGCCGGCAACACCACTTTCTATCGCCGTCGGCACATCGGGCAACACCGACGAGCGCTTCGCGCCCGTTACGGCGAGTACCCGCAAGCCCGTGGTGCTGATCTGCGGAATCACCGGACCGAGAATTTCCACGGCGGCGTCGATCTGACCACCGCGCAACGCGGTGATGACGGCTGGGGTTCCGTTGAACGGCACGATCTGCACATCAATGCCCGCGGCCGATTTGAAGAGTTCGGCCGTGAGGTTCTGGGTGCTGCCGATGTTGATCGTGCCCAGATTGAGCTTGCCGGGGTTGGCCTTGGCAAAGACCAGCAGTTCGCCCAGCGTCTTGAAGCGCGAGTCGGCCTGCGCCACGATGGCAATGTCAAAACTGGCCAGCGTGGAGATCGGCGCGAAGTCCTTCAAGGTGTCGAACGGCAGCGACTTGAAGATGCCGGCGCTGACCGCCGTGCCGTTGGAAATCAGCAGCAACGTATGCCCGTCGGCTTCGGCCTTTGCCACTATTTCCCCAGCGCCAACGCCACCTGCACCCGGCTTGTTGTCGATCACGACCGCCTGGCCCAGCGACTGGCTGAGCTTCTGCGCCACTGTGCGGGCCGTCAGGTCGGCCACGCCGCCGGCCCCAAAAGGCACGACGATGCGCACCGTCTTGCTGGGGAAATTCTGGGCCTGGCTGCTCCATGCCAGCATGCCGATGCCGACCGCCGCCAACCATTTCGTCCACATTTGCATTCTTGTCTCCTGGCACGTCCGGCAAGCCGAAGTGCACCGCCGTCGCAGGTTAGATAGGGTGCGGCCAGATGCCGTTGGGCCGCCGTGGCGCGCAGGCCGATGAACGGCCCGTCCCGGACCTCGGCTTGTGGGTCGATTGTGAATGGCGAATGGCCGTGACAAAAGACGGCCAGGGCACTAACAGATATAACAAACCGGCATTGGCAAGCCTTGCCTTTGCCCGCCGCATCAAACCATTACGAGGACCGCACACTGCGCGAGCCTCGAATCAGCCGCGCAAATGCTGCCGGAAGAAGGCACCCGTGCGCTCCCACGCCAGCTTGGCCGCAGCCGCATCAAAACGGGGTGTGGTGTCGTTGTTGAAGCCGTGCTGTGTGCCGGCGTAAGTATGTGCCTCATGCCGGGCGCCGGCGGCCTTGAGCGCTGCCTCGTACGCGGGCCAGGCCGCATTGATGCGCTCGTCGACTGCAGCAAAGTGGATCTGCAAGGGCGCCTTGACCTTCATGGCATCTGTGGCGGCAGGCATGTTGCCGTAAAAGGGCACGCCGGCAGCCAGATCGGGCAATCGCGTGCTCAGCATATGCACCATGCCGCCACCGTAACAAAAACCGACTGCGCCGTACTTGCCGGTGCATTCGGGCCGGGAACGCAACACGGCGGCGGCAGTGACGAAGTCTTCGCGAATCTTGACCTGGTCGAGCTTGCCGAACAATTCGCGCGCCTTGTCTTCGTCGCCGGGGTAACCACCCTGCGACGTCAATGCATCGGGCGCAAAGGCAATGTAATTGTCCAGCGCCAACCGGCGTGTGATGTCCTCGATATGTGGATTCAGGCCACGGTTTTCATGGATCACCAGCACCCCCGGCAACTTGCCACTGGTCTGTGCCGGCATGGCCAGATAACCCTTCATCGTGCCCGAACCATCGGGCGACGCATACGTCAACATCTCGGTCTTGAGACGTTTGTCGTCCTTGGGCACCATCTGCGCGGCCGCAAAATTCGGGCTGAGCGATGCCAGCAACATGCTGGCGGTTACGCCGCCGACGGCGAATTTCTGTGCGCGTTCGAGAAAACCACGCCGATCGATGCCGCCGTGAACATAGGCATCAAACAGTATCAGCAGTTCCTGGTCGAAATCTGCAGCGGTCAAACGTGGCATGGGGGCTCCTGAAGAATGGTCGGTGGGCAAGGACTGACACGCCGTTTGCCAAAACGTTCAGCGCCACAGCCGTATATTTCGATCCGGGATTACCCTAGATACACCCGTTCAGCATTACGTCAGGCCCAACAGCCGCACGGCATTGCCCTTGAGGATGCCCGGCATGACCTCGGGTTTGAAGCCGGCGTCCTCGAAGTCCTTCATCCAGCGATCGGGTGTGATCAGCGGGTAGTCGCTGCCGAACAGGATACGGTCCTTGAGCAGCGTGTTGGCGTATTGCACCAGCTGTTTGGGGAAATACTTGGGGCTCCAGCCACTCAGGTCGATCCACACATTGGGTTTGTGGGTGGCCACACTCAGTGCCTCGTCCTGCCACGGGAAACTCGGGTGTGCCATGACGATCTGCATGTCGGGAAAGTCAATCGCCACATCGTCCAGATGCATCGGATTGCTGTACGCCAGCCGCAGCCCGCCACCACAACGCATGCCGCTGCCAATGCCGCTGTGCCCGGTATGGAAGATGGCCGGCATCTTGTATTCGTTGATGACCTCGTAGATCGGCCAGGCCATGCGGTCGTACGGGTGGTAGCCCTGTACCGTCGGATGAAACTTGAAGCCCTTGATACCCTCGCTCTCGATCAGGCGACGCGCCTCGCGCGCACCCATCTTGCCCTTGTGCGGATCGATGCTGGCGAACGCGATCATCATGTCGGCGTTCTCGCGTGCGGCCTGCGCAATCTCCTCGTTCGGAATGCGCCTGCGCCCCATCTGGGTCTCGGCGTCGACCGTGAACATCACCAGACCGAGCTTGCGCTCGCGGTAGTAGACGATGGTTTCGGCGATCGACGGGCGCCGGCTGCTGCGAAAGTACTTGTCCGCCGCGCGGTCGTATTCCTCACCGTAGTTATCGAAAGGGTTCCAGCAACTGACCTCGGCATGGGTATGGATGTCGATGGCAATCAATTGGGTATGGTCCATGGGGCTCCGTTCGAATTGTGCGAAGGCGAGTGGCAAGGTCTGTCCGGAACCCGCGCCGGTTTCCGAGCATTTGATTATTTCATGTAACGATAGTTTCGCAACCCGCAGACCCTTGGGGCCGAGGGTCTGCGGCAGTTCCATTACCCGCGCTCAAGCCTTCACCTCCATGCGGCACCAGGCGCAACTCACCGTTCACGCTGACAGGCACTGCATTTTGTTGCGGCACATGTTGTTGGGGCGACCGGGTCCGCCTACACTTGCCTCCCCGAAGAACAATTAGACAGACATCGAGGAGATGGTCGGATGATCTCGAAGGAAATGGCAGCCATAAGCCAATTGCTCAGTTTGCTGGAATCGCGCTACGCCATTCGTGTGTTGTGGGCCTTGCGGGACGGTCATCCCCAGACCTTCCGGCTGCTGCAGGACAGCGTGGGTGGCATCACCCCCAACACCCTGAACACCCGCATCAAGGAATTGCGCCATGCCGGACTGATGTCGCATGGTGATGACGGCTACATCGTCACCAGTGCGGGTGCCGACCTGCTCAAGCGCATGGGCGACTGGCCGGCCTTTGCCGTGCGATGGGCCGCGATCCAGGCCAAAAAGAATCCGACCAGCCCCTGACCTGCGCGTCCCACCTATCCCGAAACTTCCCAATGAACGACAACTTGCTGACACCCGCGAGCATTCTTCCGCACGACCATGAACGCGCGGTGCTCATCGGCCGCATCTGGAATGAAGGCCTGGGCCCCACCCTGGTACGCGTTACCGCCGACCATGTTTACGACATCTCGGGCATTGCCGCCACATGCACTGCGCTGCTGGAAATGGTCGACCCGCTCGATACCGTGCGCGAATTCGGCGGCCCCCGTGTCGGCAACACCGCAGCCATCCTGGCCAATTCGGCCAGTGATCGGCGCGATCCGGCCACACCGTGGTTTCTCGCGCCCTGCGACCTGCAGGCCATCAAGGCGGCGGGCGTGACCTTCGTCTCGTCCATGCTCGAACGTGTCATCGAGGAACAGGCCCGAGGTGATGCCGCACGCGCGCAGGCGGTGCGCAAATCGGTGATCGGCGTGATCGGCGACAACCTGAGCAGCGTCAAACCGGGCTCGGCGCAGGCGGCGCAATTGCGCGACGTGCTGATCGCCCAGGGCGTGTGGTCGCAATACCTGGAGGTGGGCATCGGCGAGGACGCGGAAGTGTTCACCAAGGCCCAGCCCATGAGTGCCGTGGGCGTTGGCGCCGACATCGGACTGCATCCCCGCAGTGTCTGGAACAACCCGGAACCCGAAGTGGTACTGGCCGTCAACAGCCGCGGCGAAACCCGTGGTTGCACGCTGGGCAACGACGTCAATTTGCGCGATTTCGAAGGCCGCAGCGCCTTGTTGCTGGGCAAGGCCAAGGACAACAACGCCTCGGCCGCGATTGGCCCTTTTATCCGCCTGTTCGACGCGCACTTCGGTATCGACGACGTGCGCCAATGCGAACTGTCCATGCGCGTCACGGCGGGGCAAGGCGGGTTCGATATGCAGGGTGCCAGCAGCCTGGCCATGATCAGCCGTGATCCGCTGGACCTGGTGAATCAGACCATGGGCGATCCGCGAGCGCGCACGCACCAGTACCCGGACGGCTTCATGTTGTATCTGGGCACCATGTTTGCGCCGACCCAGGACCGGCACGGACCAGGTCAGGGCTTCACACATGAACTCGGCGACATCGTCTCGGTGGCCACGCCGACATTGGGCATGCTGGTCAACCAGGTGACGCATTCCGACCGGGCCGAGCCATGGACCTACGGCGTGTCCGCCCTGATGCGCGACCTGGCGCGGCGCGGACTGCTGGCATAATTCCGGATTCTTCGGCGACACCCCTGCCCGACGGGCTTTCGGGGCTGCGCCTAAACCCTTGGGGCCGTGCCGCCAGCGCGCCTGGTTTGCGGCCTGCTAGACACCCTCTGCTGGAAACGCACATGATCACTACCGACTCCGGACTGCAATACCTCGACACCACCACCGGCGAAGGCGCGCAAGCCAAGGCTGGTCAGCAGGTCAGCGTGCACTACACCGGTTGGCTTTATAACGACGGCACACAAGGTGCCAAGTTCGACTCCAGCAAGGACCGCGGCACCCCCTTCGTGTTCTCGCTCGGCGCCGGCATGGTGATCAAGGGCTGGGACCAGGGTTTTGCCGGCATGCGTGTCGGTGGTGCCCGCACCCTGATCATCCCGGCCGAACTCGGTTATGGCGCACGTGGCGCAGGCGGCGTGATTCCGCCCAACGCGACACTCAAGTTCGACGTCGAATTGCTCGGCGTCTCGGGCTGATCCAGACCTCTGCACAGCGCGACCCCGGCGGTCGCGCGCGCCCGGGGCTGCTACAGACTCGCACCGGCCCTTGAAAAGCGCCGGTTTGGCGCCATTTGTCCGTTGTTGACGCAAAAACCCCGCCCTTGACACCGAATTTCAGACCCCCAAGCATGTCCGATCACAAGCAACCCGACCCCCACAATCCAGCGCAAGACTATCAGAGCACCGAAGAGATGATCGCCGGCCAGGCGATGCAGGAATCGGACCTGCAAACCAAGGTTCATGCCGACCTGGCCGCGCTGCAAGCCAAGAGTGCCGAGCTGGCCGACCAGTACCTGCGAGCCAAGGCCGAGGCGGAAAATGCCCGCCGACGCGCCGAGGATGAGATCGCCAAGTCGCGCAAGTTCGCCATCGAGGCGTTTGCCGAGAATATGTTGCCAGTCATCGACAGCCTGGAAGCCGGTCTGACGATCACCGACGCAACGCTCGAGCAGATCCGTGAGGGCGCACAGGCGACATTGCGTCAACTGACGTCGGCACTCGAGCGCAACAAGGTGATGCAGATAAATCCGACCGTGGGCGCGCGATTCGACCCGCACCAGCACCAGGCGATTTCGATGGTTCCCAGCGAACAGGAAGCCAACACCGTTGTCAGCGTGCTGCAAAAAGGCTACCTCATTGCAGAACGCGTGCTGCGTCCGGCGCTGGTGGTCGTGGCGGCCCCCAAATAAGACCTTGAAATTGCACCGAATACCCGCATTTTCGGTACAGGATTAATTTGTAAGCAACTCGCACCGGGTCGCGTAACGCTGAAACCGGGCAATTTTGGAGAAGATCATGGGAAGAATCATTGGCATTGACCTGGGTACCACCAACAGCTGCGTGGCCATCATGGAGGGCAACGTGCCCAAGGTCATCGAGAACTCGGAAGGAGCTCGCACGACGCCGTCCATCATTGCCTATCAGGAAGACGGCGAAGTGCTGGTGGGCGCCTCGGCCAAACGCCAGGCCGTGACCAACCCACGACACGCTGTACGCGGTCAAGCGCCTGATCGGACGCAAGTTCGTCGAGAAGGAAGTGCAAAAGGACATCGCGCTGATGCCTTATGAGATCGTGGCCGCCGATAACGGCGACGCCTGGGTCAAAGTGCGCGGCAAGGCCATGGCGGCCCAGCAGGTCAGCGCCGACATCCTGCGCAAGATGAAAAAGACCGCCGAAGACTACCTCGGCGAGCCCGTGACCGACGCCGTGATCACGGTCCCGGCCTACTTCAACGATGCCCAGCGCCAGGCGACCAAGGACGCCGGCCGTATTGCCGGTCTGGATGTCAAGCGCATCATCAACGAGCCCACCGCAGCAGCACTGGCGTTCGGCCTGGACAAGACCGAGCGCGGCGACCGCAAGATCGCGGTGTATGACCTGGGCGGCGGCACGTTCGACGTGTCCATCATCGAGATCGCCGACGTCGACGGAGAGAAGCAGTTCGAAGTGCTGTCGACCAATGGCGACACCTTCCTGGGCGGCGAAGACTTCGACCAGCGCGTGATCGACTACATCATCACCGAGTTCAAGAAGGACCAGGGCGTGGACCTGGGCAAGGACGTGCTGGCACTGCAGCGACTCAAGGAAGCGGCCGAAAAAGCCAAGATCGAATTGTCCAACAGCGCGCAGACCGACATCAACCTGCCGTACGTGACAGCGGATGCATCGGGCCCGAAACACCTGAACATCAAGCTGACCCGTGCCAAGCTCGAATCCCTGGTCGAGGACCTGATCGAGCGCACCATCGCTCCCTGCCGCACCGCGATCAAGGACGCCGGCGTCAATGTGGCCGACATCCACGACGTGATCCTGGTCGGCGGCATGACGCGCATGCCCAAGGTGCAGGAGAAGGTCAAGGAATTCTTCGGTCGCGAGCCGCGCAAGGACGTGAATCCGGACGAAGCCGTTGCCGTGGGTGCGGCCATCCAGGGTCAGGTACTGGCTGGTGACCGCAAGGACGTGCTGCTGCTGGACGTGACACCGCTGTCGCTGGGCATCGAGACGCTGGGCGGCGTCATGACCAAGATGATCACAAAGAACACGACCATCCCGACCAAGTTTGCACAGACCTTCTCGACCGCTGACGACAACCAGCCTGCGGTGACGATCAAGGTGTTCCAGGGCGAACGCGAGCTGGCCAGCGGCAACAAGAGCCTGGGCGAGTTCAACCTGGAAGGCATCCCCGCGGCAGCACGCGGC
>JBKJRR010000169.1:0-5858 GCA_046594635.1 Burkholderiaceae bacterium | reverse complement strand
CACGAACACTGGGAAGCACAAAAAAGGCGGACCGTGGGTCGCCCTAATCATCATACGATACCATGGTACACCCTAATGCGCGGCAGTCGAAACCGCGTTAGATTGGCGGGTCCATCCGTGGATTCACAAATTTTTAAGGAGACCCACATGTTGCAGAAATCTCGCCGTTCGTTTGTTGCTGGCGCTGTCGCCGGTCTGGCCCTGGTGGCTGCGGCCCTGCCAGCCAGCGCGCAGAACTACCCGACGCGTCCGATCACGATGGTCTGCCCCTGGGGCGCCGGCGGTGGTACAGATGCCACGGCCCGCATCATTGCCAGCTTGCTCGAAAAAGAACTCGGCCAGCCTGTCACCGTGGTCAATCGCACCGGTGGCAGCGGCGTGGTGGGTCATTCGGCCATTGCTGCAGCGGCACCGGACGGTTACACCATCGGCGTGGCCACGGTCGAGATCGGCATGATGCACTGGCAAGGCCTGACCGAGCTGACGGGTACGTCCTACACCCCGATCGGTCTCGTCAATGCTGACCCGGCCGGCGTTCAGGTGCGCGCGGACTCGCCGTACAAGACCATCAATGATCTGCTGGCGGCGGTCAAGGCCAATCCCGGCAAGCTCAAGGCTTCGGGCACCGGTCAGGGCGGCATCTGGCACCTGGCGATCGCCGGCCTGCTGCGCGACCAGAAGATCGATCCGTCCACCGTGCCCTGGGTTCCCAGCAATGGCGCAGCGCCCGGCCTTCAGGACATGATTGCGGGTGGCATTGATCTGGCACCGGTGTCGCTGCCGGAGTCGCGCTCGCTGATCGATTCTGGCAAGGTGCGCAGCTTGGCCATCATGTCAGATGAGTCGTCCACGCTGTACCCTAACGTTCCCACACTTAAAAAGGCAATCGGCAGCGACTGGACCATGGCGGCCTGGCGCGGCATTGTGGCACCCAAGGGCATCCCTGCCGACGTGCGCGACAAGCTGGCAGCAGCCATCAAGAAAATCGCCGCGGGCAAGGAGTTCAACGAGTTCATGTCCAAGCAGGGTTACGGCGTGATCTACAAGTCGCCGGATGACTTCGCCAAGTTCATGGCCAAGTCCGATACCGAGCTTGGCGCCACGATGAAGGCCGTCGGACTGGTCAAGTAAGCGCGATCTGCGACACCACGAACACCAGGAGAGCGCCACGCCATGAAGCTCAACGACGCCGTCATTGGCATTTTTCTCATGCTGTTGGGCGGGGCGGTCTTATGGGTGGTGCAAAGTTATCCGCAGATACCGGGGCAGAACGTCGGACCGGCGCTCTTCCCCGGGCTGATTGCGGCCGGCCTGTGTTTTGGCGGGCTGATGCTGACGGTCAGCGGCTGGCGCGCCCGCGCGCGGGTGCCCTGGCTGGAGTGGGAAGACTGGGTGCGCTCGCCGCGCCATGTGCGCGCGCTGGTCGTATTGCTCGGCTCGGTGCTGTTCTATATGGTGGCAGCGCAGAGTCTGGGTTTCATCTTCACGTCGATTCTGATCCTGGTTTGCCTGTTTTATTCGCTGCAATTGCCGTTGGGGCGTTCGGTGCTGATTGCCGTGATTTCGACGCTGGTGATCCATTTCGCCTTTTACAAGTTGCTGCGGGTCCCGCTTCCGTGGGGCGTCCTGATCAACTACACCTGGTGATCGAGATGTCAGGCACGCATGCGTGCCCGTCAGTTTGACCCCGAACAAACCCTAGAAAGCGCACGCGATGTGGATAGCTGTTGAACAGGCTTTGGGGATGGTGTTCGAGCCCTACACCCTGATGGTAATGGTGCTTGCAGCGGGGTACGGGCTTTTTGTCGGCGCTGTTCCCGGCCTGACCGCCACCATGGCCACCGCCTTGCTGGTGCCGGTGACGTTTTTCATGGCGCCGATTCCTGCAATTGCCGCCATCGTGACGGCCACGGCAATGGCCATCTTCTCGGGCGACATTCCCGGTTGCCTGCTGCGCATACCGGGCACGCCCGCATCGGCGGCGTATACCGACGAAGCCTATGCCATGACCAAGAAAGGCCAGGCCGAGGTGGCGCTCGGCGCAGGCCTGGTGTTCTCCGCGGTCGGGGGCCTGTTCGGCACTCTGGTGCTGGTGGTGGCAGCACCGGCGCTGGCCGAGTTCGCGTCGCAATTCAGTTCGTTCGAGTATTTCTGGCTGGTGCTGCTGGGCCTGACCTGCGCGGTATTCATCACCTCGACGGCGCCGATCAAGGGTTTGATCACACTGTTCCTGGGGCTGCTGGTGTCCTGTGTCGGGTTGGGCAATCCGGCGGGCTTTCCGCGTTTCACGTTTGGCAATATCGAGACGCTGGGCGGCATCGGCATGATCCCGATGATGATCGGCATGTTCGCGCTCTCTGAAATCATGCGCTACGTGGTCGATACCAGTCCGCCCGGTGAAATGGTGGTGGAGAAGGTTGGTAACGTGCTCAAGGGTCAGTGGAAGCTTGCCAAGAAGTACCCGATGCAGATCCTGCGCGGCAGTGCGCTCGGGACTGCCGTGGGCGCCTTGCCCGGCGCCGGAGCCGACATTGCGTCATGGATGTCATACGCGGTGAGCAAGAAGATGTCCAAGGAGCCCGAGAAGTTCGGCACCGGTCACGTCGAAGGTATCGTAGAGTCTGGCGCTGCCAACAACAGCGCACTCGCCGGCGCCTGGATTCCGGCACTGGTGTTCGGCATTCCGGGTGATTCGATCACGGCCATCATCATTGGCGTGCTCTACATGAAGAACATGAATCCGGGCCCGTCGCTGTTCACGACCAACCCGCAAAACATCTACGCGGTGTTCCTGATCTTCATCCTGGCCAACCTGATCATGATTCCGTTGGGCATCCTGTGCATCAAGGCAGCACGGCGCATCCTGAAGGTACCGCGCAACATTCTGATGCCCGTCATTCTGATGTTCTGCATCGTCGGCACGTTTGCCATCAACAACAGCATTTTCTCGGTCGGCGTCATGCTCGTCGCCGGTCTGGTGGCCTATGTACTGGAGGCGAACAAGTTCCCGATTGCCCCCGCGATTCTGGGTGTGGTGCTTGGCACCATGCTGGAGGAAAACTTCATCACGTCGATGATCAAGTCTGACGGCAACATGATGGCGTTCTTCTCGCGACCCATCGCGGCAACGCTGGCCGCAGTCACGATTCTGGTCTGGATTTCGCCGGCCTTGGTGGCCTTGTGGCGGCGCCGCTCGCGGTCAGCCGCAGCTTGAGGCAGGGCACCCATGGGCGCACTCAGCGCTGGAACTGGCGGCGCAGTTCGGCGCAGTAGTCTCGCGGCGCCAGTTCTGCGGTCTCCCATACCCAATCGGCCCGTTCAGCTGCGCCTTCGCGCGCAGCTCCGGCGACCGCCAGCACGCTACGTACTTGCACCGTAGGCGGCAGGTGCGTGGGCACACCGACATCGCGCAGCACATGGCTGCCACCTGCGATCAGCAAAACCGTTTTGCCGGGAACGATGGCATCCATGACGGTGCCGGCCATGCTGGCATCGCGCGCCAGTTGCACGCGCAGCATCGGCATCAGGCGTTCTTCGGGTAGCAGGTTGCAGTGGCCGGTCCGGATCGCATCGCGTTGGCGTGCCAGTGCCGGCCCGCTCAGGTGTTGGTCGAAGCGGGTGTCGCTCATGCTCGGGCGCATCGCTGCGCCGGGCAGGTTGGCGCCCAGCACTGGAATGCCGCGCCGGACGGCCGCCATCACGACCGGCGCGTAGCGCGCCCAGGGCCAACCGCTGTCGTTCCATCGCAACACATCGCGCACCTGCTGCGCGTCAGCGTCGCGTGCCAGGCCGGCAGTGGAGCGACCGCGGTCCGCCATTTCCAGCGCCAGGCCTGCCAGTTGCGCCCGATCAGCCAGTGTCTCGACAAAGGCACGCTGCAGACGACGATGGGCATCGGCGTCGTGTTGTTCACCCAGCAGGATCACGTCGGCTGGCAGCAAGGCGTCCAGGCTTTGCGCCACCCGATGGCGCGGAATCGCACAGCCGACCAGCAACAACGCCAGCAGGCCGGTGGTGACAAGCTGTTGCAGTCGACGCGTCATCAGTGTGGACACGTCAATCGGGCCGGTGGTACCAGTGCCAGATCGGTGTCAGTGCATCACGACCGGGTTCTGCGCCAGTGTGGCGTAGCTCTCGAGCGTGTCTTCCACTTCTTCCTGGGTCGGCGTGCTGGCCTGCCAGGCCTGGATCTGCTGCTGGAACAACTCGGCCCATGAGCCGTCCAGATAGATTTCCTTGCCGGCACGTTTGTCGACAATCTCGAATCCGTGGCGGGCCATGGTGGGGAGCACGCGTGGTTCGCCGGCCGATTTGGCAGACTCGATCCGGATCTCACGCTCGGCCAACTCGGTCGCGTTGGCCAGCATGTGGGTCACGGAGAAGGTGTCGGAGTCGTAAAGGGTGTGCATGGGGTCATTGTGCGGGAAGGAGTATTACCTTGCACTTGGCCCCTTTGTTGCTGATTTCAAGGGCGGGGTAGTCGCCCCGGGGGCATGCAACGCGCAGCCGTCAGGGCGCAGACGACGAGCGCCACTGCTGATCGAGGTAGTCGCCATTGGAAAAGGTAATGCGGATCCTGGCCGGCAGGTAGGCCAGCTCCGGTGCCAGCCACAACTCGACCGTCTGGTCATATTGTTTGCCCGATTTGCGTACCAGCTTGAGTGCCGGCACCTGGCCGCCCGGCAGATACAGCATCTCTTCGCGCTCGACCTCAAACACCCATTGCTCGGCATCGCGCGGACCTGCAGTTTGCATTTCCACCCGCGTTCCGATCGGAAAACCCAGCGGATCGCCCGCCACCATGGCCGCGAGTTGCGCGAAGACGCTGAGCCGGTCCTGCGCGCCGGCTGTCAGTGTGGCTTGCGGCGTGTTGGCGCTGAATGTGATGCGTTGTTGATTGCGGTCGAAATGGGCTGCCCGCTCCGAGCGAAACTTGTCTGAAAAGCGCGTTGGCGCCAGGCCTTCAGCCCCCAGCTTGCCGGTACTGGACAACACCCGCTTGCCGATGATCCAGTCGCCCATTTCCAGTTTCATGTCGTAGCCGCTGCCGTCCTGCAACCAGGTCAGTGTGCCCATGGCCTTGTAGTCGAAGCGCCCACGTTTACCGGTCGCGTCGAAGTTCAAACGGATCGAGCCGGGCACAAGGAAAGGGCGACTGGCCTGCACGGTCTCGCTGGCCAGTGGCGCTGCCGTACCGGGGAAACGTCCGAGCGCCGTTGGCGTACCCTGGGGATTTTCCAGACTGTTGGGCTCTGGCGCCTGCACCGGTTGCAGCTCTTCGGTCGGAGCGGGTGGTGCGACTTTTGCGACGGTTTCGGCCGGTGGTTCCACTGCTGGCGCGGGTTCCGGTGGCTCAGGTTCAACCACCGCAGCCGTTGCCGCCATGACGCCCTCGGTTTTCGCTCGGGCGGGTTTCGGCGCAGGCGGCGGCGGAGCTGGTTTCGCCGCCACCGGCCGAGCCTGTGGTGCCGAAGTCGGCGGCGGCGCAAGCGTGATGCTGCGGGTGGAGAAAACCCGCGTGCTGACCGGCTCCGGCGCGCCCAGGCTCAGGGCGATGTTGTGCAGGGCCAGCAAGTGGGCGATCAGCACACTGCACGAAAGCGCCAGCAGCACCCGGGTCGAAATCGGCCAGTGCCGGCTGCGCATACCTTGCCGCGTCATGGGCTCAATCCTGGTAACCCAGGTCGGCAGACAGGCGCTGCGCGGCGCCACGCAGTGACTGGGCGACGGGGCTGTTCCATTGGCTGTCGAACTGCGCCATCGCGCCCAGCGCGATGATGCCCAGCACCATATGCCCGTTGAAGTCGAACACCGGGGCACAGAACCCGGCCACCGCCGGCAGCAGACTGTCCTCGGCA
>JBKJRR010000022.1:0-12671 GCA_046594635.1 Burkholderiaceae bacterium | reverse complement strand
ACGTGGTCAACATCAGCTCCATTGGTGTATTGACCAATGCGCCCAGGTTCTCCGCATATGTGGCGTCCAAGGCTGCGCTGGACGCGTGGACGCGCTGCGCGTCGAGCGAGTTCGCCGACCAGGGCGTGTCGTTTACCACCATCAACATGCCGTTGGTACGCACGCCAATGATTGCGCCGACCGGCTTGTACAACAACGTGCCGACGTTGTCACCGGAAGAGGCGGGCGACATGGTGGCCCAGGCCTGTATCTTCAAGCCGGTGCGCATCGCCACGCGGCTGGGCATCACCGGCCAGATCCTGCACGCCCTGTTGCCGCGCGTGGCACAGATTGCGATGAACACCAGTTTTCGCATGTTCCCCGACTCCAGCGCGTCCAAGGGTGCGAAGCCGGGCGACAAGCCGGCGAAGCAGCAGCTGTCGGCGGAGGCGGTAGCGATGCAGCAGATGATGCGGGGGATACATTTCTGACGCGAAGGACCGCTGGGCCGAGAATTGCGTTCTGTGTGCGCTTGATGCTGTTGTCACCGAGGGTCAACTCAGGGGAATGGTGTAACGCCCAATCTAAAAACCTGGCTTCGCCTCGGGTTGACTGCTGACAGCCAGGACCGAATCAATGACAGCGCAGGTCTTGGCCATCTCCGCATCCGTCAGGGTTGGATGTACCAGGAACATCAGCGAGTTTTCCCCTAATGCGCGCGCGACTGGCAAGCGCTCGGCTGGACGCCAACCGGTGTTTTCGAAAGCCTTTTCCAGGTACACCTCAGAGCAAGATCCCTGATAACAGGGCACTCCCTGGGCATGGATGGCCTCAACAATGCGGTCGCGGGTCCAACCAGCGGCCAACTGATCAGCCTGCACGTAGACATAACATTTGTAGTGTGCATGGGCGCAGCCACTGCGTTTGGGGCATTCGGCGCCACACGAGCTACGATCGCAGGTGAATGGCGGCACGCGCACCGCAGCATGAAGCCGACAGACGGCCAGAATAGCCTGCGCATTGGCGGTACGCCGGGCCGTCCATTCAGCCATGCGGCGCAACTGGATTCTTCCAATGGCCGCCTGCATTTCCAGCATGCGCCAGTTGGTACCAAAGCTCTCGTGCAACCAGCGATAACCCGGTGCATGCTGGCGTTCGTAAACCGCTTCATAACTCTTGCCATGGTCTTTGTACGACCACATGAAGCGCCACAACGCTTCGTCATTTGTGGTAACCATACCTCCTTCGCCGCCGGTGGTCATGATCTTGTCCTGGCAAAAAGACCACGCACCGACATGACCTATCGAGCCGACGGCACGTTCCTTGTATCGGGCGCCATGCGCCTGGGCGCAATCCTCAATGACCTTGAACCCATGCGCGTCAGCCAGCTCCATGATCGGGTCCATGTCACACGGCCATCCGGCCAAATGCACGCAAATCACCGCCTTTGTGCGGGGTGTCAAAACCTTGGCAATCGTCGCTGCCGAAATGTTTCCACTATCAGCTTCAACATCGGCAAACACTGGCGCGGCGCCGGCATTCACCACACAGGAAATACTGGCGATGAAAGTGCGTGGCGTGACCACCACTTCATCGCCTGGACCGATGCCCAGCGCTTTGAGTGCAACGTCCAGCGCGAGCGTGCCATTGCTCAAGGCCACTGCGTACCGTGTGCCACACCATGCGGCAAACTCTTTTTCGAATGCTCGGCATTCAGTGCCGGTCCAGTAATTGACCTTGTTCGACAGCACAACTTGGCGCACGGCATCGGCTTCTTGCGTGGTGAAACTGGGCCAGGGGGAAAACGGGGTATTCAACATCGCTGCTTCCAGAAAAACTTCATTTCGCGCGAGGCACCATCGCCCGCGCCGGATTGCCGATCACCGTCAGTCCATCGGCTGTTTGTTGTACCACTACCGTCCCCGCGCCCACGATCACACCAGCTCCGATGCAGATACCCTGGCGTACGGTAGCGCCCACGCCGACCCAACTGCAGGCGCCTACCGTCACATTGCCCGACAGGTGCGCGCCCGGGCTGATATGCACGGCATGTGCCAAAGTACAGTCGTGGTCGACAGTGGCGCCGGTGTTAATAATGCCAGCGTCGCCGACCACTGCGTCCACATTCACCACGGCGCCGCCCATCACCACCGTGCCCGCGCCCAGTCGGGCAAACGGGCTCACACAGGCGCGTGGGTGTACAACCGTGGCTAGGCGGGCGCCCGCGGCCCGCAGGGTCAGCTGCATTTGCCAGCGCACAGCGCAGTTGCCAATGCTGACAAGTACGCCATCAAATTCGTCCAGCCGCTCCAGCAAAGCGGCAGTGCCACCCAGTACGGGCCAGTGTCCGTTTCCGGAAACGTCTGGCCAGGCATCGTCAAAAAACACTACGACCTGCCAGCCCGCCGCGAGCGCGGCATCGGCAACCACCTTGCCATGGCCGCTGGCACCCAACAAGGCCAGTTGCTTCATGAATTTCTCCCCGTGAACTTGTGCATCGTCGCCTCACCCGTCGCGCTGATGCCTTCGCGCAACAGCACCTTGCGCACGGTAAGCCACAAGATCTTGATATCCAGCCCTATCGAGCGGTGGTCTACATACCACACGTCGAGCTTGAACTTGTCTTCCCAGCTCAGCGCGTTGCGGCCATTGACCTGCGCCCAACCGGTGATGCCGGGGCGCACCTCGTGACGGCGGGCCTGCTCGGGCGAGTACAGCGGCAGATACTCCATCAGCAGCGGGCGTGGTCCTACCAGTAGCATGTCGCCCTTGAGCACGTTCCACAACTCAGGCAACTCGTCCAGGCTGCTGGCGCGCAAGAAGTTGCCAAAGGCCGTGAGACGTTCCGCGTCGGGCAACAATCGCCCGTCGTGGTCACGTGCGTCCGTCATGGTGCGGAACTTGAACATGTTGAAAGCACGCCCCTGCAGGCCGGGACGTGTCTGGCAGAAAAACACCGGGCTTCCCAGTCGAAGGCGCACCTGCAAAATCAGCAGCAGCATGACAGGCGCTAGCAGTGGCAATGCCAGAAGTATCAGCAGCGTGTCAACTGTTCGCCTCATGAGCGCTTCACTCCCTCTACCCAGTCCATCCAGTTGTCGGCCAAGGCCTGACGGTCAAATTTTTCTTCGGCGAGCGCACGGCTGCGTTGCCCCATTGCCTTGAGTGCTGCGCGGTCGTCAGCCGCTCGCTCCAATGCCTCGGCAAGTGCGACTGCGTTGTCAGGTGGCACGGCAAAACCACACGCATTGTCAGTAATCATCTGGGCCAGCCACCCCGGATAGTTGTTCAGCACGGGCAATCCCGCTGCAATGTAGTCAAAAAACTTGTTGGGCGAAGTGCCGTAATAAAACGCCGGCACGTTGGCCAGAATCTGAAGTCCGACGTCGCTGGCTGCCATCAGGCCAGCCAGCCGAGCTTTATTGACAGGCTCGTGAAAGATCACATTGTCCAATGCCTCGCGCCTGGCGCGATCCTGCAAGTCGGGCTTGAGCTTGCCCTGACCGATCAGCAGCAGCTTGATGTCATTGCGCCCCCGTCGCCTGAGTTCGGCGGCAGCGTCCAGCACGGCATCAAGTCCATTGGCTGTGCCGTGCGTGCCCGCAAATACAGCCAGCAAGTCGCTTGAGCGCACCTGCGCAGGACGCCAGGGCTCTACCACTCCGGCAAAAATACCCAAGTCGCATCCGTTGGGCACCAATGCAATGTGTTGACGTGGCACGCCTCGCTTGGCAATACCTTGCACTATGCCGGGAGACAGGCCAATCAGCCGGTGGGCCGAGCGGTAGCTGGTCCACTCCAGCACCGACATGGCGCCGAGCACCAGGGGATTCTTGATCACGCCCATGGCGCGCGGCAATTCGGGCCAAAGGTCGCGCACCTCGAAGACAAATGGCTTGCCGCGCAGCCAGCGCGCAAAAATGCCGGGTATTCCCGCCGTCAGCGGCGTGGTGGTTGCAAATAGCACGTCGTAGCGTTCAGTAAGCGCGAGCACAATACTGCGCACCGCGAATTTCAGGAACGTCAGAGCGCGTTTGACCAAGCCATCGGCGTTGGAATAGGCCAGGGCGAACTCAATGACCTCCATGCCGTCCACGACGCCGCGCCGCCGCCCCTGCACGAAGGGCATGGTCAACCCGGTTTCGCCCCCGCCATAACTGCCGCACACCATGGTGACCTGATGGCCACGCGCCACCAGGCGCCGCGCCATTTCGTAAGAACGGATGCCTGCCGAACCTTTTGGTGTCGAAAAATGCTGATGGAAATATAGAACCTTCATGCTGACCAGTCGTACTCCGTCGTCAAGGTGCCCGCTTGCTGGACTTCGATCTCCAGCACCGGCGCGGGTGTTTTCTCAAGGTAATGGCGCGATTCCCAGCCCTCGACCAGCTCGCAGCGGACGATGGGCATGCTGGCCATCACCGTCAGCACATGCGCGCCATTTGTCAGGCGCTGGCCTTGCAGTCGCCATTCGCCCGGCGCCAAACGCCACCGCAGCACCGCCTTTTGCGCAAAGCCCGCCACCTTGTCGACCACGCGCAATTGGGAGTCGCCCAAACTGATTTGGCGCTGGTGTCTGGCATGGTGGCCGTCGCGGTAACCTGCGGCAAAGTGCATGGTCTGGTCATCTTGCGCGAGCGGCTGAATGAACGACGTCTTGAGCCAGTCGGCAAACAAGAAGCGGCTCAGCCGCGGCATCTGGTCGCGATCGTCAAACTGGACGGTGTTGTGGCTGGCGGTGCCGCCAAAGTATTGTTGCCACTTCGGCTCGGTGTTGTAGCTGTACGAACCGGCATCGCGCAGCAGGTTGTCCCCCCTCAACCACAAGTCCAGATGCAGCGCATCGGCCTGGCTGGGACGAAAGCGAAAGCGTGGATAGCGCAGCAGCGCCAGGATCTCGCCTCTGCGCAAGACCATAAACCCCCCATCGTCGGCCTGCAGACTGGAGGCAGCCGGCCCGGTCTGCAAGGGCAGGGGAACGCCCAGCCACTGCAACGCATGGTTCCAGGGGCCGTCGTCGACATAAGCGCGCTTTGCAGCGAATAACACCGTGGCCAGTTGTACGCTCGGGCGGTAATCGCGGTAGTGGGTGTTGGTCAGTTGCAGCAGTCGCGCGCCGTCATTGGCCCCCACGTTGGGCCCGTCCCCCGTTTTCGGATCGATCAGGGTATGCAGCCAGCGCGTTGCGGCCAGCGCCCGGGCCTGAAACGCGGCGCTGAACGCCGGCAATCCCAAGGCGCGCCGCCAACATTCGGTCATGCTCAATGTGTCCAGCATTAAACGGTGGTAGTTCAGGGAGTACTGGCTGAACGTGCCCTGTTCGCCGATAAGGCGCTGTGCCCGGTTCTCCAGCAGTTTGCGCCCGGTGAAGGACCAGCGATGGCCCCGCGCATCGCCCAGCTCGGTCAGCCAACTGCCGCCCATGAACAATGCGGCGGCCTCCGAAGTGCCATGGTTGTTGTCCTGCGCCATGGCGTACTGCACCGTGGGCGCGATGCGCTGCAAGTGCAAGGCCACCAGTTCGCGCAGGCCAGGCGGCGCCGCCTTGGCCTGTCCCAGCAGCATCGCCGCGCAGGCCAGGTGCATCACCCGGATAGAGGCCTCCTGTCCGCACTTCCAGTTCGGTCCTCTGTATGGCGGGTTGTGTGCACACCAGTCGGCCAGCCAGCAATTGAGTCGATCCAGCGCGCCCGGCTCGTCCAGCCTGACACGCTGGCTGAGCGCCAGCACCCAGTCCATGCGCGACAGCTCCCAGATCAGTTTGATGTCACCCACGACCGGATCGAAATCCGGTATCTGCCACCACGGGCGGTCCGCCGCCACCATGTGTTGCCCCGTCAGCGGATTGGCCAGCCAGTCTGGTGGTTTGTGCGACACGGCGATTGACCAACGGCTGAAGAGCCGGGCCGAGGTCTGCCATTCGGCCACCGGGGGTACGGTCAAGGCGCCGGCCCGTGAGGGAGCGAAAAACGGGCCCACAGGTACGGTCCCCTGCAACTGGTGCACCGGGTTCCAGCCCAGCCGCACACCCAGGCGGTAGCCGGTAGCGCGTGCGATGTTGGGCAGGCCCAGCGACAACGCCGTGCGCACCAGGGACAACCAGCGAGCCATGTGTGCCCGTTACTGGTGACGCAGCAGGCCGGCCGCTTCGATCGTCACCTGTGCCACCTCAAAAATTTCTTCGGACGAGATAGCCGGTGTACCGGATTCCAGCGCTTGCAGGAACGCTGCGGCGCAGGCTTTCTGGCCTTTGTCCTGCTTCCACAGGTTCATCTTATTGAAGCCTGGCCAACCGTAGCCCTTGAGCTTGCGGAAGTTGTCCAACTGCAGCACGCGCCCACTGGCGAATACCTCGACGCGCTCCTTGGGAAAGCTCGCCGCGCCATTGGCAAGGTACATGATGGTGCCAAACGATCCGTCTTCGAATCCCAGCGTAATGGAGGCCTTGTCTTCGGTAATCACCACCGCGGGTGCGTCACCCATGCGGCGGGCCTGGACCGATACGATGGGGCTGCCTGCGAGAAAACGCATCAGGTCGATAAAGTGGCACGCCTCACCGATGATGCGACCACCGCCTACCGCGCTGTCCTGCGTCCAGTGATTGACCGGGATCGCGCCCGCGTTCATCGTCATGATGAAAGACTTGGGCTCCTTCACCGGCAGCAGAAGTGCCTTCATCTTCTGTACCTGCGGCGAGAAGCGACGATTGAAACCCACCATCATCTGCGGGCCACCTCGCCGGGTGTCTGAATGCGCTGCATCGTAGGCGGCGCGCACTGCGGCGAGACCATCGGCATCGATCGCCAGGGGTTTTTCGACAAACACATGCTTGCCAGCCTGAAGCGCTTGCACTACGAAGCGCGAGTGCGTGTCGTGTCGAGTGACGATGGCCACCGTGTTGATGGTGGCATTGGCCAGCAGCGCGTCCAGGTCGGTGGAGGCTTCGGCAAAACCCGCATTTTCGCCGTGGATCACGCCGTTGATGCCGCCGGCTGTGACGATGGTGTGGAACTGGGCCCCCGCCGCCTTGAAAGCGGGAATCAACATGCGCGAAGCGTAGTTGCCCGCGCCGATGAAGCCTACAACTGGTTTGTGTGAAGCAAAGTGGGCGTCTGGCTTGAGCTGGATACTGCGCACCATGCGCTGCGCTGCAGGAGAGCTGTATTGCAGCAAAATGCCCAGGCCCGCGTTGTTGGACGTGAGTGCGTCGTAAGCCTTGGGGGCGTCTTCAAAGGCGAATCGATGCGTAATGAGCGGCGTGACGTTGAGCTGTCCGCTCGCCAGCAGGTCGAGCACCGCCTCAAAGTTGCGCTGCTCTGTCCAGCGCACAAAGCCCAGGGGATAGTCCTGGCCCTTTTCTTCGTAGGCTGGGTCGTAGCGGCCCGGGCCATACGAACAGCTCACCTGGAAGCTCAGCTCCTTCTCGTAGAAGTCAGCGCGATTGAGCTCCAGGCCAGTCACGCCCACCAGAACGATGCGACCGCGTTTGCGCGACATTCTGGCCGCCTGGGTGACAGGATCGCTGGACTGGGTCGACGCCGTGATGATGACGCCATCCACGCCCAGGCCACGGCTCAGTGCCATGCCAGCCGCCACCGGATCTTCGCCGGCGCCGGGATTGCAGGTCTGTGCACCAAACTGCCGCGCCAGCTCCAGCTTGGACTGGTCGAAGTCGATGGCCAGCACGCGGCACCCCTGAGACCGCAGCAACTGCACCGTCAACAGCCCGATCAGGCCTGCACCGGTGACCACAAAAGACTCGCCCAGGGTGGGTTGCGCCAGACGCATTCCCTGCAACCCGATGCTGGCGACAACCACAAACGTGGCCGCCTCATCGCTAACGCCTTCAGGGATACGAGCACAAAGGTTCCTGGACACCTTCACGACATCGGCGTGTGGCCCATTGGATACCACGCGATCCCCTGCCAGAAAATCATTCACGTCTGCGCCCACCTCGGTCACTACGCCAACATTGCAGTAGCCCAAGGGTAGTGGCTGCGCGAGCTTGGACCGCACCGCTTCAATGGTGGTCAGCAATCCGTCCGTGACCACTTTTTCCAGCACCATCTTTACTTTTTCCGGTTGCTGTCTGGCCTTGTCCAGATAGGATGCCTTTCCGAAGCCAACGAGCATGCGCTCGGTACCGGCCGAGATCAGCGAGGCGGTAGTGCTGACAAGCAGATGGGCACGGCTGACCTGTGGCGCCGGAGCCGACGCGATCACGGTATGGCCCTTGGCCATGTCTTGAAGAATCTGCTTCATTTGGGGGGTCGCCCGTGATGCCTGGCTGGCCGGGCATAGTTGATGAGAACTGCCCGATAGGGACCTTTGAAGACGAACATGCTTCCCGCGGCAGCTCCAACCGTACCGACTGCGTCAATCAGGGCCTGCATATGCTCGGCACTGCCGGCGCCGCCCAGCATGCTCATTGGCGTATCAATCGCGCCACGCACCTGGCGCGCAAGGTCCAGATCGTAGCCCTCCATCTGACCATCGCGATCGATCGAGTTGATCACGATCTCGCCCGCACCCAGCGACACCGCTTGCTGACAGAACTCCAGCAGCGGCTGCTTGTACTTTTGCTGGCCGTTGTGGGTATGGATGGTGTAGCCGGCAAGAAATCGATTGGCCTTGACATCGATCGTCACAACGACGCTCTGCGCCCCGATCGCCTCGGACATTTCCTTGATCAACGATGGCCTCGCCAGGGCAGCTGCACTCACCGACACCTTTTCGAAGCCGGTGGCCACAATGCGTGTGGCCTGCTGCGCATGGGTGACCCCTCCGCCGTAACACAATGGCATGCGAGATTCCACGGCCAAACTGCGCAGCAGAGGCATCTGCGGCTCGCGCCCTTCCACAGTGGCATCAATGTCGACAAACATGAGTTCGTCGACCTCCTTCTCGTTGAATATCTTGACCGCGTTGAGGGGGTCGCCAACATATTTGGGTTCTTTGAACTGGCGTGTCTTGACCAGGCCGCCTTTGTGCAGCAGAAGGCACGGAATTATTCGAGAGCGCAACGTGGTCATAACAAAGCGAAGTTCCGGAATACGGCCACACCATTGGCGTGGCTTTTTTCAGGGTGGAACTGCATGCCGAACACGTTTGCGGAAACGACACTGCAAGGCAACTCGCCGCCATAGCTGACCGTGGCCAATACGCTGGCTGGATCGGTGGCGTCAAAGTAGTAGCTGTGCAGAAAGTAGAAGCCGTGCACCAGATCCACGCCGTCGAACAATGGCGATTGCCGCTTCAGCAGAACGGAGTTCCATCCCATGTGGGGGAGTTTGGCCTGCTCTTCGATAGCCCAGGTGTCGATCCGACGGATGTGCCCGGGAATCCAGCCTAATCCTGGGAGTACCCCTTCGTCACTCGAGTCACCCAGCACCTGCATGCCCACGCAGATACCCAGGATCTTCTTGTTCCGGCCATGCACCTCTTCATTGAGCAGGCCCACAAGGCCAGAGTCCTTGAGTGTCCTCATGGTTGAATCAAATGCGCCCACGCCCGGCAGGATGTAGCGATCAGCCTCGCGTAACTCGGCATGGTCACGCGTAATCTTGTGGGGCACTTTCAAGCGCTTGAAGATGTCGGCGATCGCCGCGACATTGCCCGAACCATAGTCGACGATCGCAATCATCGCTTGACCGACCTTTCCACGCCCAGGGCCTTCAATACCTTGGCACCGTAGTCAAACATCCACTCGCGATTCTTGTAGTCTTTGTAGGTCTTCAAGGGCATTTCGTGATAGTGCCTCAGTTCTGCAGCGCTGATGCCCAACTTGGTTGCGATGTATTCGAAATCTTCGTCGATGGTTGCAGGATCGTAGGCAGGTTGCTTGAGTTTCTCAAGTGCGGCAGCGCGGGTCATTTGGCCGGTGAGAATCAGGCTGGAATATTGCACCCGTCGTGTGTCGTATCCAAATCGGGTAGGAAGCCAATAGCCTTCGTAAAACCGCGTAAAACGGGATTCGAAATGCTTTTGCGGATAGGGACGCCAGCCGTATTCATGGGTCAAGGTGTCGGCGGCTTGAACCTTGGTATATGGCAGATAATTCAGAGGCTTGATGACCTGAACGCCCTTTATGTACCGAAGGTATATCTTGTGAAATAGAACACTGCTGAATGGATATGTTTCAAGTTTCAATGTTCCAAACTGCTGGTGAATGTCGTTCAACTGCGCCATGTCAGTTCCGTAGTACAGCCAGTCCTTGGGATTGCGAACACATTCGGTGGAAATATTTCCACCATTCAGTATGTATTTGATCCCATGCTTGTTGGCAAAATGGTAGAGCGTAGCGACAAAAGCATGATCTTGAGGAATGTCGAGGTGAGGCACGCCCGACTTGAAAAAGGCGAGCTGAAAGTCCCGCATCTCATTCCAGTTGATGACTTCTGTGTAGAGATCCAGACCCAGTTTCTCTACGATCACCTGAATATTGTTGACGGCTATGTCTGTATTCCAACCACCGTCAACATGAAACACCAATGGTCGAAGACCAAACTCCTTGACCGCCAGGTGCAGCAGATACGAACTATCCAGTCCTCCGCTCATTCCCATGATGCAATCGAATGAGCGCCCTTTGCCATCCGCCTTTATCTTTTCAACCTGCTGTTGAAACTCTGCGCGACCGCTGGCGTCTGTCCGCCAGTTGGGCAGGACGTTGTCCCTGAAGTCTGTGCAATGATCACAGACGCCACTTTCGTCAAAACCAATCTTGCTGTCGCTGGTATCCATCACGCAATGGCTGCATTGCTGATACGGTCGCTTGTTCAAACTCACATTACTCTCCGAAATTTTTGTTTTGCACCGATATACGGGCAGGGCAAACTAGGATCAAAGCCATTTGACATATTTTCGATATTCGCGATGTGCCTCGCGCGCTAAATTCCAGCGCTGACGGCTTGGGAGCTTTTCCAGTGATCCATGCCAATGGTGGATGACCTGAATGTCGGGTTCATAAAAGACCTTGAAACCCGCATCGCTCAATTGCTTGCTCAGAAAATATTCTTCTGACATCAGAAATGTGGGTGCCCAGAGTTCTGCAAAATGCGCAAAGAATTGAGGTCCAAGCAAATAACAAGATCCATGTCCCTGGTAAATTGAACGGGACACGCGCCATTGTTCCTCGTCAGTCCGCTCTGATAGTTTGGGCAACAGCCTGGCCAGCCGTTGAATGACAATGCCAAGGTAATAGTTGGCATAGTAGAGGTCGTAGAAAATTTCCCGAATGGTGCTGATGCCAGAGATGACGTGGGGATTCTGATGCTCCCCCTCTATCGTCACCACGTCGGGTGATACCACTGGATAAGTCTTCAGCTTGTGCGCTGCACGGGCCAGCCGATCAGCAAAATCCGCGGGAAATTCGAGGTCATTATTGCCAACCACAATCCACTCGATATCGGGGTGCCTGGAACGTAGCGCCTTGATACCGATGTTGAGTCCACGAAAATAACCGGCATTTGATGCGTGCAAAATAACATCAACATTGCTCAGGCGGTCACTCAGAGGCTTCAAGAGCGCAGACTCGCCTGGATTGGAGTTGTTGTCGACAACAACGACCTCGTATGTGTGGTGCGTGTTTGACAGCAGGGTCTCTACAGCTTTGAGCGTGTAAGCGCTGTTGTTGTAGTTGGTGCAAACGTATCCAATTTTCATATGTGGCAATTTCAGGAGGGCGCACGAAATCTGCGCGTCAGCCTCCCCGTCCGGCCCAGCAGCCCGTCCTGGAGGCCCGTGGCAAGATAGAAAAATCGGGCGCGTTTCTCCTGTTCGAACAAAAGTGCTTTCAGCGGCAAACGCAGGACATCCAACAGCAGATACAGGCTCAGCACAGGATCGAAGGTCAGATGCTTTCTCGCGAAAGCGAACACATTGCGCATCTGGTAGTAGAGCCTGAAAGGCGAGTGGTTGTAGATCAAGACGGTCTTGCCCAGCAAGCGAGCCGTTCGGGAGTTGCCGACCCGATGTTCCATGCCCACTTTGTCCAGAAGCACGATGGTTCTGCCCCACTTCCTCAGCTTGGTGCAGAAATCGAAATCCACAAGATCAATGAACAGGCTTTCGTCGAAGCCACCGACGTCCCGGAATGTCTGGAGTTCAAATACGCACCCGGAGGTGATCAGTGTTCGCTTTATCGTGAATCCGTTGCGATCGTCATTGCCGGTAGGCCGGGGGTTTCCGCCACCACGGGAACACGCGATCAAACCCGCGGAGGGTTGTGTGCCCGTCTGAACGAAGTTGAATACCTCGTCCATATAACTCGTGGATACGAGTGTGTCGTCATCCAGCGTGATGACCCAGTTGCACCCCATCAGGCCCGCCTGCGCAACTCCCCGGTTCAACGCGGCGGCTATTCCCAGATTGTCGTCATTTTGCAGGACCAGGGCATTGCCAAAGTCGGCGTAGTTCACGCTTTTTGCCCGAAACGGATCTCCGGAATCATCCACGATGATCACGACGTCGACTTGAGCTGAAATCCGCTCGATATTCGGACGAATGGAATCGCCTCCTTGGAAGGTGGTGACGACGGCTGCCACTTTCCCATGGGAACTCACGACAGCGCCCACTCATTCACGGGCCTTTGACCGGGCTGATCCTTGGAGTTCAGGATGAGCGGAATGATCGAGAGCGCAAAGAGAAAGTCAAAAGAAGACAGGTAAGGGTTGGATACCGCGGCGATTGAAATC
>JBKJRR010000464.1:0-5168 GCA_046594635.1 Burkholderiaceae bacterium | reverse complement strand
GTTCGGGGTCGCGCGAGGTCACGACCACCACGGCGGCCATCATCGCCAGCGCTGTCAGCAGGCCGGGAACGACACCGGCCGCGAACAGTTTGCCGATGTTGGTCTCGGTCACGATGCCGTAGATCACCATGATGGTGGACGGCGGAATCATGATGCCCAGCGTACCACCGGCTGCCATGACGCCGGTCGACAAGGAGTCGCTGTAACCGAGTTTCTGCATGGATGGATAGGCCACCTTGCTCATGGTGGCCGCAGTGGCGATCGACGAGCCGCAGATAGCACCGAAGCCGGCACACGCTGCGATGGTGGCGTGCGCCAGGCCGCCGCGCAGATGGCCGATGAAGACATAGGCGGCGCGGAACAGTTCGTGCGCCAGGCCGGCGCGCGCGACGAAGTTGCCCATCAGGATGAACAGGGGAATCACCGACAGCGTGTAAGCAAAGCCAGTCTCATAGACCACCTGGCTGGTGCTGTAAAAAGCCGCAGGCCAGCTGCGCGTCAGGCCCATGCCGACCACGCCGACGATGGCCATGGCGAAGGCCAGCGGCACGCGCAGGTATGCCAACAAGAATATGGCGCCGAAACCCAGCAAGGCTTCGGTCATGGCGGGGAGCCTTCGGGTGAGGGTTCACCACGCAGCAACACGAAACGCAGCAGGTGCACCAGGCCGGTCAGGCCACACAACACCGACATGCCGTAGATGAACGGCGCTTTGAGCAATTTGAGTTGTGCCGTGGTCTCGCCGGCCTGGGCGAATTCGCCGGCAGTCTGCCACATCAGCCAGGCCAGGCCGATCAGCAGCGACCCGCAAAGCAGGTTGACCAGTACCGACTGCAGTCTGCGCAGCGGGGGGGGCATGACATGGTCCAGCGAGTCAAACACCACATGTTCGCGGCGGATCGAAACCAGCGGAAGCGCAGCGAAGATCACCACCACCATCAGCAGTTCGGTCAGTTCCAGTGATCCAGGAATCGACGCCGAGGCAAGCTTGCGCCCGCTGACGTCGAAAAAGGTCAGGGTCATGATGCAAAAAAGTGCACCGGCGGCCAGGGCGCCGCATATCCATTCAAACAATCTGTTCACGTTATTCCCGACTCGCCAAAACGCACGTGGCCCTCATTGTCCATGAGAGCCACATGATGAGATGTCGCCGCAGAACGGCACGCGCCGACTTATTTTTCCTGCTTGGCAATCTCGGCGCGGAACTCGGCCAGGGCTTTGGCCGGATCTTTCAGGCCTGTGGCCTTGGCGTCGCTGACCCATTTGGCCTCAAGCGGTGCCGTCTTGGCCTTCACGTCGGCGATAAATTTGGCATCGGCCTTGGTGATTTGCACGCCGTTGGCCTGCATGAGTGCTGTCGCGCGCAGGTCGACCTTGTCCCAGGCCCGGCCAAACATGCGTGCGTAGGTCTCGCCCGAGATCGCCTCGACCGCCTTCTTCTCGTCGGCGCTGAGCTTGTCATAACGCGCCTGGTTCATGATGGCCACAAAACTGGTGTTGTACAGGCCGCCCGGGAAGCTCGTGGCATGTTTGATGATCTTGTCGATCTTGAAGGACTCGGTCGACTCGGCCGGGAACAAGGTGCCGTCCATGACGCCGCCAGACAGCAGTTCGTAGGACTCTGGCGCCGGCTTGAGCGTGACGTTCATGCCCAGCGTCTTGGCGATCTCGTTGACCATGCCGCCACCCACGCGGAACTTCAGGCCGCTGAGGTCGTCAACCTTGGCGATGGGGCGCTTGGTATTGAAGACGATACCGGGTCCGTGTGTGAACATGGTCAGCACCTTGACGCCCTGGTGTTCTGCATTGAACTCCGGGTACTTGGCGGCGATCTTGTTGAACGCGACCGAAATCGATTCGGCACTGTTGCCCAGGAAAGGGAATTCGGCCATCTGCGTTGCCACGAAACGTCCCGGTGTGTAGCCGTGCACGGTATACGACACGTCGGCCAGGCCGTTTTTGACGGCGTCAAGGGTGCCCGGAGGGGCGGAAACACCTCGCGGCAGGATGTTGCACTTCATCTTGCCAGCGGTGTTTTTCTCGAGCAGGTCGCACCAGTCCTTCTGGGTTGCACTCAGGGCGTGGCTGGGCGGAAGCCAGGACGAAACGGTCAATACCGTCTGGGCACCGGCCAGGCTGGAGAACAAGGCAGTTGCGGCGGCCGCAACGCTGGTGATGGCTAGTGTTTTCATGGGTCAAAAACTCCGAATGGGCAAAGCTTGACTGTAGTGCCATTTGGTGCGTCTGTATGTCCATGGAAACCCGCGGCATCGGCTGTGTCGGCACCGAAAAGCCGGTGCGCCTGGCCTTGAATTCTGTGTCCTGTCTATAATGAAAAAGCACGATCGTTCTTTTTCTTGTTGCCCGGTTGTTGCTTTGTGGAGCGCGCGTGTCGCGCCAGCAAAGCCCGGCATGGCATACGACGCATAGAATGGATCGTTCCCGCCGGGTGAAGCATGCCCGCCAAAAGAGATCAACTTTTTACCAATCAATGGAGTCGCAGCAATGAAGGTACTGGTGCCTGTGAAGCGCGTGGTCGATTACAACGTCAAGGTGCGCGTCAAGTCCGACGGCAGCGGCGTGGACATCGCCAACGTCAAGATGAGCATGAACCCGTTCGACGAGATCGCCATCGAGGAGGCGGTCCGTCTGCGTGAGAAGGGCGCTGCTACCGAGGTGATCGCTGTGTCATGCGGTGTGTTGCAGTGCCAGGAGACGCTGCGCACGGCGATGGCGATTGGTGCCGACCGCGCCATTCTGGTCGAGACCACCGAAGAATTGCAGCCACTGGCCGTGGCCAAGTTGCTCAAGGCGCTGGTCGAGAAAGAGCAGCCGGGCCTGGTCATCCTGGGTAAGCAGGCGATCGATGACGACTGCAACCAGACCGGCCAGATGCTGGCCGCCTTGTGCGACCTGCCACAAGCCACCTTCGCCAGCAAGATCGAAGTCGTCGACGGCAAGGCCAACGTGACGCGCGAGGTCGACGGCGGCCTGGAAACGGTGTCGATCACGTTGCCCGCCATCGTGACCACCGACCTGCGCCTGAACGAGCCGCGTTATGTGACGCTGCCCAACATCATGAAGGCCAAGAAAAAGCAGCTCGACAACTACAAGCCGGCCGACCTGGGCGTGGATATCAAGGCGCACCTGAAGACGCTCAAAGTCACCGAGCCTGCGCAACGCAGCGCCGGCGTCAAAGTGCCTGATGTGGCCACGCTGGTGGACAAGCTCAAGAACGAAGCCAAGGTCATCTGAGCGCGTTCGCAACGGATCAACGGAGAACATTCATGACATCACTCGTAATTGCCGAACACGACAACAACAGCATCAAGGTAGCCACGCTCAACACCGTGACAGCTGCAACACAATGTGGTGGCGACGTGCACGTGTTGGTGGCCGGCTTCAACGCTGGCGCCGCTGCGGCCCAGGCCGCCAAGATCGCCGGTGTGGCCAAGGTGCTGCATGCCGACGACGCCGGCCTGGCGCATGGGCTGGCTGAAAACATGGCCGCCCAAGTGCTGGCCATTGCCAAGGACTACAGCCATTTCCTGTTCCCGGCCACGGCCTCGGGCAAGAACATTGCGCCGCGCGTGGCGGCCAAGCTCGATGTCGGCCAGGTGTCGGACATCACCAAGGTCGACAGCCCCGACACCTTCGAGCGCCCGATCTACGCCGGCAATGCGATTGCCACGGTGCAAAGCCTGGACGCCGTCAAGGTGCTGACGGTGCGCACCACGGGTTTCGACCCGGCTGCGGCTGAAGGCGGTACAGCCGCCGTGGAAACTGTTGCGGCGGTCACGGCCAGTGCCAACACCACGTTTGTCGGCAGTGAAATTGCCAGGAATGACCGTCCGGAACTGACCGCCGCCAAGATTGTCGTCAGCGGCGGCCGCGCCCTGGCCAGCGCGGAGAAATTCACCGAAGTCATGACGCCGCTGGCGGACAAGCTCGGCGCCGCCATGGGTGCCTCGCGCGCCGCAGTTGATGCAGGTTATGCCCCCAACGACTGGCAGGTCGGCCAGACCGGCAAGATTGTCGCACCGCAGCTCTATATTGCCTGTGGCATCAGTGGAGCGATCCAGCACCTGGCTGGCATGAAGGACTCCAAGGTGATCGTGGCGATCAACAAGGACCCCGAGGCGCCGATCTTCAGTGTGGCCGACTACGGGCTGGAGGCGGATCTGTTTGTCGCCGTGCCGGAGTTGGTCAAGGCGCTGTGATCTGATCGTTGGCACCGGTCGCGCAAGCTGCGCGACGCTGCAGCCCCATCCGCCGCGCTTGTGGGACCATCCGTTCTGGCAGCGCGGCGTTTTTGTATCTGGAGGTTATTGTGAGCTACGTCGCACCCGTCAAGGACATGTTGTTCAACATCGCACATCTGGCCAATCTGGAGCAGGTTGCGGCCATGCCCGGTTTTGAAGATGCCGGAATGGAAACCGCGCAGGCCGTGCTGGAAGAGGCCGCGCGGTTCAACCAGGAGGTGCTCTCGCCGTTGAACTGGGACGGTGACCAGCGCCCTTCATCCTGGAAGGACGGCGTGGTCACCACCACTGACGGTTTCAAGCAGGCCTATCTGCAATTCGCCGAGGCCGGCTGGCAGGGCTTGCAGCACCCGGCCGACTACGGTGGTCAGGGATTGCCCAAAACCATTGGTGCGGCCTGCATCGAAATGGTCAACAGCGCGAACATGAGTTTTGCGTTGTGTCCGCTGCTCACCGACGGTGCGATTGAAGCCTTGCTGACGGCTGGCTCAGACGAGCTCAAGGCGATCTACCTGGAGAACCTGGTCAGCGGCAAGTGGACCGGCACCATGAACCTGACCGAACCTCAGGCCGGCTCCGATCTGGCAATGGTGCGCACGCGCGCCGAGCCGCAGCCCGACGGCACCTACAAGGTGTTTGGTACCAAGATCTATATCACTTATGGCGAACACGACATGGCCGAGAACATCGTCCATCTGGTGTTGGCAAGAGTGAGCGGGGCGCCAGAAGGCGTCAAAGGCATCAGCCTTTTCGTAGTGCCCAAGTTCATGGTCAAGGCTGACGGTAGTTGCGGCGCGCGCAACGATGTGCACTGCGTCAGCATTGACCATGAACTTGGGCACCACGAAAAGGCTGATGCCCTTGACGCCATCTGGCGCCCCGCTCACTCTTGCCAACACCAGATGG
>JBKJRR010000319.1:0-6187 GCA_046594635.1 Burkholderiaceae bacterium | reverse complement strand
TTCGATATGCCGACCGAATTCGGGATGATCCACGCTGGGCAGGCTGAACACCCGCACCTCGGAAAACTGGCGCTCGATATCCTCCATCAGGGGTGTCAGAGCCGCCTCCATGGCGCCGTAGGCGATGACGGATTTCTCGATGGACGGGTTTCGGTGGAAAAAATCGGCGTATTGGGTGTCGAGCACCCATTCGATCATTGGCCAGGCCATGACCGGGAAGCCCGGAACGAAAAACACGACACCATTGCCATGCCCCGTCAATCGGGCAGCATCGCAACTGAAACCCGGGATCTTGTTGTAGGGGTTCGGGATGATGTTGGCGCCGGCCGGAAATACCCCCATGTTCAATCGATGCACGTTGTCGGCGCGGTCCGGATCAAACACCTCGCCCTGCTCGCGCGCGACATCACGCATGCGATCCTCAATCAACTGCCGCGCCTGGGGATGCAGTTCGAGTTCCAGTGCCAGGGCCGCTGCGGCACATTGCCGCGTATGGTCGTCCGGCGTGGCGCCAATGCCGCCACAGGAAAAAACCACATCGCTGGAGGCAAACGCACGCTGCAAAGACGAGGTGATGCGCGCGCGCGAGTCGCCCACGTAATCGGCATACGCCAACGCAAGGCCCCGGGCCTGCAGGCGTTCGATCACCGCGGGGAGATGCTTGTCGGCCCGCTTGCCGGACATGATCTCGTCCCCGATGATGATCAGTCCGAAGGCCGGGACAGGGAGGTGCCGGGGCTGCAGCGCAGCGTTGTCAGAATCGTGGGTCATGGGGCAATATGGCGGGGGCTGGAGTTGACAAGGAGGCGTCATTGCCGATGGCGCGCAGGGTCTGCAGCGCCGACAGGCTGTAGTGGGCAAACCAGAGCGACGAGAATGCGAACACCAGGGTATAGATCCAGATCGCGATCGGTACCAGAATGACAAAGGCCACGACAAACAAAGCGCCAGAGGCCCACAGCAGGCTCGGTGCGGCTCCCATGAAGCCTGTAATCACGCCGATGGCAAAAAGAGACGAGCGATGGCGTCGCAGCAACTCGATACGCTCGGCCTTGCTGGCGTGCTCGGCCAACGCATCGAAGGCCATGACCCGATAGGTCAGCCAGCCCCAGATCAGTGGAGGCAACACCAGAATCAGCGGCGGTATCAGCCACAGCGGCACAGATACCAGCAAGGCGATGATCGCAAGAAAAGTCGAGCCCAGCGACCACAGCAGACTCGCCAGCAGCGAGCCCCCGCGCTTGCGTTCGAGCAACTTGAAGCGGCGCTCTGCCACCATGTTCACCAGCGACGGCGTCATCATGATTGCGACCACGAGCAGCGATAACAACACGATAAGCGGCGTGATGGCAAACACGACGATCAGCGGGGCTAGAACGGTCTTGAATCCTTCTGCGCCGATGCCCTGCAACCATTCGAAAAGCGTCCCCAGCAGAGTAGAGCTCTCGAGTTGGGCTCGGACACCATCGAGCGCGGCGTCCCAGTAGAAATAGCCCAGGGTCAGAAACAAGGCCACCATCAGGATCAGAGGAAGGATCGACAACACAATCACCCGCGGACGCAGGCAGTCTGCTGCGGCGCGCCAGAACGAATCAAGAAACAGGGTCATTGGGAGAGCATAACGCGCGGCGCAAAGATGCAAGCGACTTTGGGTAGCATTGTCGCCATGCCCATCCGCCCGACCACCGTTTCGCCTCTGGAAGTGCTGCATATCCCTGCGCCATTGCACAAGCCTGGGCGCGCGCCTCTGGTATTCCTGCACGAAGGGCTCGGCTCGGTGGCAATGTGGCGGGACTGGCCACAGCGCCTGTGCACGCAAACCGCGCGCGCTGGATGGGTGTATTCTCGACGCGGCTACGGTCTGTCTGAAGCGGTTCGTGACGTGCGAGGCCCGTCAACCGAGATAAGCGGCCTGCGCAATGGTCGCCTGCGCCCGGACTATATGCACCACGAAGCCTGGTCGGTGTTGCCCGCCTTGTTGGCTGAATGGGGCGTCGAGCGCCCGGTGCTCGTCGGGCATTCCGATGGCGCCACGATTGCCTTGTTGCATGCCAGCCGATACCCGGTGTCGGCCTGCGTGGTTCTGGCACCGCACATCGTCGTCGAGGACATCTCGATCCAGAGTATTACCCAGGCACGAGAGGCTTATCAACACGGCGACTTGCGCCAGCGTCTGGAGCGTTACCACGGGAACGTGGACGGTGCATTCTGGCAGTGGAACGATATCTGGCTGAATCCGGCATTCTCCGATTTCGACATTCGCGCCGAATGCCGGGACATCACGGCACCCGTGCTGGCTTTGCAGGGTGCCAACGATGTGTACGGTACGCTGGCGCAGATCAACGACATTGACTTGCCGATGCAGCAGATCCGCCGCGAAGTGCTGGCAGAATGCGGGCACTCACCACACCGTGAACAGGCCGATCAAACTACCACCTTGATCGCGCAGTTCCTCGCGTCCTACGCATGAACGCACGGGTCCTGAAATGCAGCCCCGTCCATACGGGTCCGACTTCCACCTGGAGCTGAAACGGCGCGAGACCCGTCAGCCCGACACCAGCGCGATATCGTCTGCATCCAGCCAGCGCCATTGCCCCGGCAGCAGGTCAGCCGGCAAGGACAGTGCGCCTATGCGGGACCGGTGCAAACCTGCGACCCGGTTGCCGACCGCCGCCAGCATGCGCTTGACCTGGTGGTATTTTCCCTCGGTCAGCGTCAGGCTCAGGTGGTGGGCGTCAATGGCGACACAGACAGCAGCCCGGACTGGCTTGGGGTCGTCGTCAAGTACAACTCCATCCAGCAGACGGGCGACCTGGTCATCGTCCAGCGCATGCTTGACCGTCACCTCATAGACCTTGGGCACATGGTGTCGCGGCGAGCTCATGCGGTGAATGAACTTGCCGTCATCCGTTAGCAGCAGCAGACCCGTGGTGTCCTGATCGAGCCGCCCTACCGCCTGCACGCCCTGCACCGCGGCCTTTTGCGGGCGCATGCGCAACGGCGACGGCAACAGCGTGTAGATGCTGGGATAGGTCGACGGCTTCTGCGAGCATTCGGTCCCGGACGGCTTGTGCAGCATCAAATATGCCTTCTCGTGGTACGGCCAGTCCACACCTTGCACACGCACACGCAGGCCTTGTGCGTTTACATCGAAAGCCGCGTCGGTCACCAAATGCAGCTCGCCGCCGTGCGCGGGTTCGTGAACCTGCACCAGCCCTTGTTGAATCAGTCCGGCACATACGCGCCGGGTGCCGAAGCCCTGAGAGTAAAGAACGTCTTGCAATTGCATTGCGCAAGTATCGCTGCTGAGTGCAACGCGGGTCTGCCGCAAGGAGTCAGATCAGCAGACTGTGTTTGCGCTATAACGCGATCGCGCACGAACAGGTCGACAACGATCAGTCTTCGCGACTTGGTCCGCTCGGTGCCAACAACCAGTGCGGCTGCGTCGCCGAAAACTGGCACATCCGCAGTGTGCCGGTATCCGCTAACGTGCTCGCACCCCCGTAAGCGTTTGACTTACGGGGCGGGTTGGGCAACCGTGCTCTGTTGGAGAGTGACCGCAGTCTGTGCCAGCAGTCTGCCGTTGGCCACCGCACCGGTCGCCAGCGTGATCGCTTTTACAGCCAGTATTACTCCATTCATTTGCGCAGTCGTGCCAATCGCCACACCGGTACCGCCGTCGACCTGCCAGAAGATGTTCTTGGCCAGCGCGCCACCAGCCAGGGTCACCTTGATCCCGTTGGACTGGGTTATATCTCCTGCGACCTGGAATATCCAAACGTCGTCTGGGCCACCCGTAATCGTGACGTCCGTTGCTATCAGAACGCCAGTATTCCATTTGTAGAGGCCAGGAGCGAGAGTTAGCCCGCCAATGCTTCCTGCACCCAGATCAACAAAATCGGGCGTGGTTCGTCCCTTGGCATCGTTAAACGCGGTAGCCATGTCGAGCACTGCGTTGTCCACCGAGGTCTTGTTGGCCACCGGCGGGTTACCCGCAAAACAGGTTACGGCACCGCTGCCTGTGTAGGCCGCGTCAACACCGAATATTGTTCCGGCAATTTCTGAACAAAACACACTATCCATCGCCGCAGCGGTGATCGGACTGGCGCCGATGTTCCCGGTGATTGCAGAAGTATGGACGTTCGTGATCCCTGTTTTGGTCAGAATCACGAAATTGCCAGCCGTCAGAAGATTTACCGGCGCCTGACCGATACGCGCCACGGCATTGGTCGTAAAGCTCCATGCAACGGGACTGGGCATGGCGGTGCCAGCGACGTTCTTGGCCGCGGTACTCACCGTGGCGGTGTAGTTGGTATTTGCGAGAAGCGTTGAGGCGGTTGGAGTGAAGGTCGCAATCGTGTTTGCGGCATTCATCGTGACGACACCGGCTACCGCGGCTCCGTTTGTCACCGAGAGTGTGAACGTGCCTGGCGTGGTGAGCGTGGCGGGTTGCATCGCCCCATCGAAAGTTGCGGCCAGTACCTTGCCGGTCACCACGTTGCCCGTGCCATTGGTGCTGGTCGGTACATTTGTGACGCTGCTGCTTGGGCTCGAGGAAATCACCGTGGGATTGGAAGACGCGGCACCTGCGGTGCCGGCAACCCCTGGGACTGCGACAGCACCGGGCGCAACGCTTGCACTTACGCTCGCACTATCGCCTCCACCCCCGCAACCGGCCACGAATGTGGTCAGCAGGAGGGCAAAAAACCACATCCGTTGCTTGGATAGGCTTTTGAATTCACTCATTTTGTTTTCCAATGGGGTTATTGCTGTCGAATTGACCCAGGTAACCCCATGGTTCAACAACAGCAGCAGAAAGTCGAGCGCGACCTTGGACGGCAAGACAAATACAGTCTTTACGAATTCAGCTTACGTCGATGCCCGTGTATGGTCTGTGCGTTTTCGTACATAGCGTGTTTGGTGCTGTTGAGCCTGACGCCTGACCCACCTCCTGGCCCAGTTCCCCTGCACATTTAGCACCGGAAATCTTCACAGCTACTCAACCTGCCCCTGGTGTGGCAAATGCTTCAGGCCGGATCACAAGATCCCACTCCGAACATATTGCAGGCTGCGCAAGGTCGAAAGATACATGTCGGTCCGCTTCTCGATCTTTGCGATCGAGGGCTGCTGCACATGCAACATTTCGGCCAACATCTTTTGAGACAGCCCCCTTGCTTGACGCAGTGTTTAAAAGTCCCGCTGTGCGGCCTCCACCATCTACAGGGACTTCCCACGTAGTCAAGTAGCGGCGCTATCTTTTCCTGATAGACGGTATTCCCCGCGTTGGCGTGATGACAAAGCGGCTGTGAAACGAGCAACAGACTGCACGTCTACAGAAGGCTGCCAGACCGCCGGTCAATGCCAAGGCGAGCGGGACCCACACTTCCCACAAAACTGACATGCTGGCCGCAGGCTCTACTCCCAACTGTCCCCCAGGTCTTTGGCAGGTTGCTACAGAAGCAGCAAGTGCCGCTTTTCCGCTCCGACTGCAGCATTCAACGCAATCCTGTGATCGAAAGTCGCTAGTGCGCCTTTGTGCGCCACGGCCAGCGTCAACAGGTACAAATCCGTAATCTGGCTGTGCCCGAACACGCGGCTCCAGTCCACCAGCCCATCAGTGCGCAAACTGATGTCGTCGGCCCAGAATGCGTGGTCGACATCCTCGCAGGCTAGCGCCATCTTGGCGCGCACGGCTTCGAATCCTGCTGGCCCATGCGGGCTGTAGGCGGGCAAGTTAAGGATGCGAATTACGCCGTTTTCCACCAAAGGGCAAGTAGCGATCTTGAGACCCGGCTCTTGAAACAGGACCAGCGCTTGGGCATTGTGGACATGTGCATCGTCCAACAGCGCGATCCAGACGTTCACGTCCAGCAGCAAGCGGGTGCTACGGCCTCTGCTCAAATGCCCTCCTGATCCATCAGGCTGCGGACGTGCTCGGTGGTGATGATTTCATCGCGCGCCGGCAGCACGGAATATTTGCTGCGCAGTGACACAGCGGTTGCGGGTGCGTGGGCTCCGGCACGCAAGGCATCGCGCACGTAACGCGACACTGCCTCGCCCAGTGAGATACGTTCGCGCTGGGCACGCTGACGCGCGACTGCAAAAACATCGTCATCGAGGGAGATCGTGGTGCGCATGGCATGCTCCTAGCATCGCATCAAAACATCAGTTTAGCATCACTCTTAAG
>JBKJRR010000234.1:0-9148 GCA_046594635.1 Burkholderiaceae bacterium | reverse complement strand
GTCGTTTGCCAAGATGGAACTGGAAGATTTCCGCCAGGTGCTTGATGTCCATCTGATGGGTGCGGTGTTCTGCACCAAGGCGGTTTGGCCGGCAATGGTGGCGCAGAAGTACGGACGCATTGTCATGACCACCTCGTCATCGGGTCTGTATGGAAATTTCGGTCAGTCCAACTATGGTGCAGCCAAGATGGCACTGGTGGGCCTGATGCAGACGCTGTCGCTGGAGGGTTCCAAGTACGACATCCGCGTCAATTGTCTGGCACCGACGGCCGCCACCCGCATGACGCAGGGACTCATGCCCGAAGCCGTGCTGCAGGCGCTCGATCCACACGCAGTCACGCCGGCCATGCTCGTGCTGGCTTCGAAGGATGCACCCAACCGCACCATTCTGTGTGCTGGCGCCGGCACCTTCGAAGCTGCCCATATCACGCTGACACGCGGCGTCTGGATTGGCACTGGCGACGATGCTGCCGAGCAACTGGCCTTGCGACTCGATGCTGTTTGCGCGCGCGAAGGCGAGATGGTTCCGCAGTCCGGTAGCGCGCAAGGGCAGAACGAAGTGGACAGGGCCAACGCCGCAACAGCGACGCGTTGACGGGGTCAAAGTTGCTGCACCCTGCCTTTGGCGGGTGCCTCGCGCGCCGCTATATACTTGAAGGCTTTGACGGCCCCGGGCACCAGATGCCTGCGGCCGGGCACGGAGCGTCTGACTATCCGTGCAATGTGACGGCCGGTGTCAGGGCGGCGTGGGGTGGGGCACCGATGGGAACCTTGCTCGCACGTGGCGCTGCACGGCGGGTGATGGGCGCGATAAGGTCGCGCCGACCCGTATTTCCTGACGGTCGCCGCATATCCAGTTTGTTGGAAATTCACGGGAGTATTGGCCATGGCCAAAGAAGAACTGATTGAAATGAGCGGTCTGGTGACCGAGGTCCTGCCCGATTCGCGCTTTCGCGTGACGCTGGACAACGGCCACCAGCTGGTGGCCTATACCGGCGGCAAGATGCGCAAGCACCACATCCGCATCATTGCGGGAGACAAGGTGTCGATCGAGTTGTCGCCATACGATTTGACCAAGGGCCGTATCACCTTCCGCCATATTGCCGGACGAGGCCCCGGACCCCAGTAAAAGCCGAAAACGTGCCGAGGCCGGCACGTGGCCTGCTTTGGCAGGCGTCTGACCGTCAGGCCAGATTTTGGTGCAGATTCGGCCCTGGCATGGTGCCGGACGTCAGTACACCACCACGCCGCGAATGGACTCGCCGCGTTTCATCAGATCAAATCCCTTGTTGATGTCCTCCAGCGGCATGGTGTGGGTGATCAGGTCGTCGATGTTGATCTTGCCTTCCATGTACCAGTCGACGATGCGTGGAACGTCGCTGCGCCCGCGCGCGCCCCCGAATGCCGAGCCTTCCCACTTGCGCCCCGTGACCAGCTGAAACGGTCGGGTGCTGATCTCCGCGCCGGCTTCGGCAACGCCGATGATGATGCTGCGGCCCCAACCCTTGTGTGTGCACTCTAGCGCCTGGCGCATGATCCTGGTATTGCCGATGCACTCGAAGCTGTAGTCGGCACCTCCGTCGGTGAGCTGCACGATGCGGTCCACGACGTTCTCGCCGGCAGCCTCGAGCTCTTTCGGGTTGATGAAATGGGTCATGCCGAACTTGCGTGCCATGGCCTCGCGCGCCGGGTTGATGTCCACACCGATGATCTTGTCCGCGCCCACCATTCTTGCGCCCTGGATCACATTCAGGCCGATGCCACCCAGACCGAATACAACGACGTTCGCGCCGGTCTCGACCTTCGCAGTGAATAACACCGCACCAATGCCGGTAGTGACCCCGCAGCCGATGTAGCAGACTTTGTCGAACGGAGCATCCTCGCGAATCTTGGCCAGGGCGATCTCCGGCACCACCGTGTAGTTGCTGAAGGTCGAGGTGCCCATGTAATGCAGGATGGGTTTGCCATCCAGGCTGAAGCGGCTGCTGGCATCCGGCATCAGGCCCTTGCCCTGCGTGCCGCGGATCAACTGGCACAGATTGGTCTTGCGCGAAAGGCAGAACTTGCAATGGCGGCATTCCGGCGTGTACAGCGGGATCACATGGTCCCCCTTCTTCAAGCCGGTGACACCCAGACCGACATCGACCACGATGCCAGCGCCTTCATGCCCGAGGATGGCCGGAAAAAGGCCCTCCGGGTCGGCGCCTGACAAGGTGTAGTAATCGGTATGACAGATGCCGGTGGCCTTGATCTCGACCAGCACTTCGCCAAATTTCGGCCCTTGCAGGTCAACGGTCTCGATCGTCAGGGGCGCACCGGCCTTCCAGGCCACGGCAGCTTTGGTTTTCATGATGGTGAGGTGTTACAGCTGGACATTCCAGAACTATAAACGCCATGGGTGAGACGGCGGGCGACCAAGTTAGATGCCGGTTTTCAGCCCCGGTGGCTATACTCGTTTCGGACTAGGGCAAGGCGAGGTCTGCATGGAAGTTTCTTCGGGTAATCAGGGTTCCACACGGGTGCTTCGCGTGCAAGGTCGGCTCGACCATTCGCATGCCAAGGAGTTTGAAGCGGCACTTGCGCCACATCTCGTGGCCTGCACGGCTGCGGGTACGCCACTGGTGCTCGATTTTTCCGACGTCGTCTATATCAGCAGCGTGGGTCTGCGCGTGTTGTTGCTGGCGGCCAAGCAGGTCAAGGCGCAGCAGGGCCGGATTGCGATCGCGGCCTTGAGCCCGATCGTCACCGAGGTGTTTCAGGTCAGCCACTTCAATCTGGTGTTGTCGGTGTATCCGGACGTCGCTGCCGCGGCGGCGGGGCTGGCGTCATGAAACTGCGCTGTTGGGGCACGCGCGGTTCGATCCCGGTTTCACTGACGGCGCCCGACGTCAGGGCCAAGATTGTGCTTGCGCTCGAAGGTGCTCAAGGGCTTGACCTGTCCGGGCCGGGTGCCATGGCAACGTATGTCGATGGCCTGGGCTTTGACGTCGCCGGCACATTCGGTGGCCACTCAAGCTGCCTGCAGATCGAGACGGAAGGCGCCGAACACATCATTCTGGATCTGGGTACAGGCGTGCGGCCGCTGGGTGCGCACATGCTCGCGAAGTATGGCGCAGACAAGCCGCAGACCTACCATGTCTTTCTGTCCCACTTGCACTGGGACCACATCATGGGGCTGCCGTTTTTCACGCCGGTCTACATTCCGGGCAATCGCATCGTCGTACACAGCTGCCATCCGCATGCCGAGTTTGCGCTGCGCCGGCAGCAGGCCGAGCCATCCTTTCCTGTACGGTTCGATCATTTTTCGGCGGATTTCACATTCGATACCGTGGTGCCGGGACAGCCGATCGAGGTGGATGGCACGCGGGTCATTGCGCACGCACAACGCCATTCCGGTGACTCGTATGGTTGGCGTTTCGAGCGCGGCGGCAAAAGCCTGGTTTATTCGACCGATTCCGAGCACCGGCTTGAAGACGAGCAGGAGCGCGCCGGCTTCATCCGATTGTTTCGCGATGCTGACGTGGTCGTGTTCGATGCCATGTACTCATTGGCCGATGCGATCTCAGTCAAGGCCGATTGGGGGCATTCGAGCAATATTGTCGGTGTCGAGCTGTGCCAGGCTGCCCATGTTCGGCGCCTGCTGATGTTTCACCACGAACCCGCGTACAGCGATTCGCAGATAGCCAAGGTGCTGGAGGAGACCCGGCGCTTCGAGCAGATCACGCGCGACGGCCACGTGCTCGAGGTCTTGTCCGCCTGGGATGGTCTCGAATTGAAGCTCTGAGGCCATGAGCCGCCGGATGCGCAGCACGGAGGTCAGCGTATGACCCGGCACGACGCCCTGTTCGGCCGCCTGTTCCTTTACGGGCGTGGTCGATTGGCCGCAGCCTTGATACTTGCGGTGTTTGCCGTGCTGCTTGCTGCTGGAAACCTGCGCGCACGCATCGATACTCCGCAGATACCGGTGCAGCAGGTGCTCTTTGCCGTCACCGCGCCGCTGGCCAGCGTCCAGCAGTGGCTGTTTGATGCGTACCAGCGCCTGCTGCCGCGCAAGCGCCAGGGCCAGCCTGTGGCCGTGGTCGCCATTGACGAGAACAGTCTCAAGGCCCTGGGCCAGTGGCCCTGGCCGCGCAGTCAGGTGGCCGCACTCGTGGATGCGATCGCCCGTCACGACCCTGCGGCAATCGGACTCGATGTCTACATGCCAGAGGCCGATCAGAGTTCACCTGAGCGCGTGGCTGACCGACTGGATTCGAACCAGGCGGGGCTGGCGGATGCACTCAGGCGGTTGCCCCCGTATGACGTGCGGCTGGCGCGATCGCTTCGCGACGCTCCCACGGTGTTAGGCGCTGCTGGTTTCAAATTTTCGACCTACAGCACGCGCGAGGGCATGCGTACGGTGCCAATCGAGGTCAGAGGTGGTGATGCGTTGGCGTTCTTGCATAACTTTCCTTTTGTGCTGACCAGTTTGCCGGAGTTGCAGGTAGCAGCACATGGGCAAGCCCTGTTGACGGTACGCGAGGACACGGTTGTGCGACGCATTCCGCTGGTTGCATCGATAGGGCCGGTGCCGGCGCCGTCGTTGGCGATGGAAATGCTGCGTGTGGCAAGCGACAGCAGTGCCATTGAACTGGACGTGGATCGCCATGGTGTGCGCACCGTGCGGGTTGCAGAATTATCCGTGCCGACCCAAGCGAGCGGTGACGTTTGGCTGCATTTCGCCCCCGGCGAAGCGGGTGCGCAATTGCGCAACATTTCGGCGGTGCAATTGCTCGCCGGCAAGGTGTCCGGCGACGCACTGGAAAAAAAGCTTGTGCTGGTTGGCCTGACCGGGACAGGATTGAATGATTGGCGTACAACGCCGCTGCGCGAAAGCGTACCCGGCATCGAGATCCAGGCGCAATTGCTGGAGAGTCTGCTCGACGGCCGTATGTTGCTGCGCCCATGGTGGATGCCGTATTCCGAACTGGCGCTTCTTCTGGCGTTGGGGTTGGCAATGATCGTCTGGATTCCGGGCGCCTTGGCGCGCCGAGACGCGCTCGGGGGTAGCAGGCCGCGCCGGGTTGGCGCCGGGGTATCGTTTGTATGTCTGATGCTGCTGGTCTCCGGTATTGTGTTGTTCCATGTCCAGGGCTGGTTGTTTGACGGTGCGGGCATGTCGATCGCCTTTGCCACCATGCTGGCCGGACTGGTGTCGAGTTCGACGCTGGAGGTCGAACGCGACAACCGGCGGCTTGCCGCGCTCGAGCACGACCTGAGAGAGGATGCGGCCCGGCTTGCCGGCGAGATGGAAGCGGCGCGCCGCATCCAACTCGGATCGCTTCCCGATGCCCGCACGGCGTTTGCAGGCGAGCAGCGCTTTGCCATTGGCGCTTTGCTCGAGCCGGCGCGCGAAGTGGGAGGCGATTTGTTCGATTTCTTCATGGTGGACGAGCGCCGCCTTTGTTTTCTAATTGGCGACGTGTCCGGCAAGGGCGTTCCTGCCAGCCTGTTCATGGCCGTGACCAAGACGCTGGCGCGCAGTTTTGCGATGCGCCTGGCAGGCGGGCCATCGGCCGTGGTGTCGGCAGCAAATCTGGACTTGTCGCGCGGAAATGTGGAAACCCTTTTCGTCACGATGCTGCTGGGTGTGCTGGACGTGCAGACCGGTGCGCTCGAACTGGTCAACGCCGGCCATGACTCGCCCTGGTTGCGCGGGCCCGGTCGGCCACCGCGGCAGGTCAATGCACCGGAGCAGGAGGGTGGGCCGCCACTGTGTGTGTTGGACGACTTCATTTATACCGTGCAACACCTCCAACTGGTGCCCGGCGACGATCTCGTGATGACGACGGACGGCATCACCGAGGCGGCCAATACGGCAGCAGAACTCTATGGCAGTGCGCGCTTGCGCGCGGCGCTGGCCGCCATCGACGATGCTGCGCCGGTCGAGTCGATCGTTCAGCGGCTGCGCAGTGATGTAGCGGACTTTGTTGATGGGGCAGAGGCCTCAGATGACCTGGCCATTCTGGTCGTGCGCTGGAACGGGTCGGTCGAGCCGACAGGCGAGACGGCTGGCACCTGATGACGCTGTTCGGCGTTGCCGGTCAGCGCACGCTGATTTCGACGCGCCGGTTTTCCGCGTGGGCCACGCCGTCTTCGGTCGCTACCGCCGGCTCGCGTTCGCCACGCCCGGCAATCGAGATCATGGAGGCAGCCACGCCGACCTGCACCAGTTTGTCGCGGACGGTCTCTGCGCGCCGAATCGACAGGCGGTCGTTGTCTTCGACGGATCCGACCCGATCGGTATGACCGATCACAGTCACCTCTGGCGCCGGGAAACGCGCGATCGCCGCAAGCAGGCGATCGAGCACGGCATTGAACTCAGGCGCAAGTTCCACCGCCGAACCGGATTCAAATACCAATGTGAATGATTGCGCCGCAGCGGGTCGAGCCGCCAGCGTGGGCGCATAACTTTGCTGGACTGCCTCGGCATTTCGCACACTTGCGACGAAATGGCCTCGATGGGTGATGTCAGCGTTGGAGTACGCTTGATTCAGAGCCAGCCGGTCGCTCGCGGTCTGTATTTCGACCTGTCCGGCTTGGCCGTTGGCATCTGGCAGCAGCACGACAGTGCTGGTGGGCTGCGCCGTCAGGCCCAGATACAAGATGCCTGCAAGACCGACAGCGAACAGCAGCATGGTGGTTCAGGCCTGCACCGCGGCTACTGGCCGGCGTCGATCAGGAAGCTGGTTCCGCGCACGCCCAGCGTCATGCCTGGTGCGGAGAATCGGACCGCCTCGGGCGTGGCCTTGGCGATTTTCCCGGAGATCACTGACAAGGTGCCGCGCCGCACCGTTGCGTCGATGGCGCCCGCATGGGTGGTGCTGTCGAAGGCAAATTTGGTCAGGTCGATAGTCGAATTCGGACCGGCGGATAACAATGTGTTGTCGCGCAAAGTGATGCCTACGGCGCTATTGACGCCGGTTAGCACGCGGTCGCTCGAATAGATGCGGGTACCGACCGGCGCCGGCTGCTTTTGTTGCGCGCGCTCGACCATCACTTCGCCCTGGCTGATCTTCACGACACCGGCTTCGTCGCTGGCCATGGCGAAGTGGCCGGCCAGCGAAAAGGCCAGCGCCAGGCCGATGGATTTGCAATGGTTCAATTGCCCTGCCTCCGAATGGCTGTTCTAATTCAAACAGATGAGTGCCGCCTCACTATACCGTTTTCCCGCCAGTATGGAATCCCTTGCTTCCATGGTGGCGCATCTGAAATCGGTGTCCTCCGCGCTGGATGCATCGACCGTGTTGCGCGCAGAAACAGTACTCGAGGAGTTGCTGAGCAATTCCATTGTGCATGGTGGTGCGCTGGAGTTGCCGTCGCCGGTGGTCTGGATGGCCGCTGACGCACGGTTCGACGGCCTCGTGTTGCGTTACGAGGACCCGTTTGCCCCATTTGATCCCGTCGCCAAGCTGGACGAGGCCTTGCGCCGAACCGCCCATTCCCTGGAGCAGCGACCCGAAGGCGGCTTGGGACTGTTGATGGTATTTCGCCTGGCTGACGAGTTTCGCTACCTGCGCGAGGGCGAGCGAAACCGCATTGACATGGTGTTCGCGGCGCGGCCACCACAGCGGCAGTCGCCCGCGGGACTGGCAGATTAGTCGACCTTCGCGCCCGATGCCTTGACGACCGGCTCGTATTTGGCGCGCTCGGCGTTCATCAGCGCGCCGAACTGCTCAGGTGTCGTGGGAACCGGCTCGGCCATCAAGGTTGCGAAACGGGCCTTGGCTTCCGGAGAATTGAGTGCGGCGACAAAGGCCTGGTTCAGTTTGACCACCACGTCCTTGGGCGTGGCCGCTGGCACGACCAGTCCCCACCAGGTATCGACCTGAAAGCCCTTGAGCGTTTCCGCCACGGCCGGGACATCGGGCAGGACCTGGCTGCGTTGTGCGGTGGTCACTGCCAATGCCTTGAGCTTGCCCGATTTGATGTTGGCGGATGCGGTGGCCAGATTGTCGAAGTTGAAATCGACATGACCCGACAACAGCGCCAGTTGCGCGGGGTTGCCACCGTTGTACGGAATATGCACGGCAAAGATGCCGGCCTGCGACTTGAACATCTCGCCGGCCAGGTGGCCACCGCTGCCGTTGCCGCCTGAGCCGTAGTTGAGTTTGCCCGGATGGGCCTTGGCGTACTTGATCAGGTCGGCCACGCTGTTGATGGACAGGCGACTGGCGGTGTCGGCGTTGAGCACCAGCACGTTGGGCACGCGAACCATCTGCGTGACGGGCGCGAAGTCGGTGGCCGCATTGAACGGCATCTTGCTGTAAAGCCACGGGTTGATGGCATGGGTGGCGACGGCGGCAATGCCGATGGTCGTGCCGTCTGGCACCGATTTGGCAACCACGTCGACGCCGATGTTGCCGCCACCGCCGGGCTTGTTCTCAACGATGACCGTACCCAAACTGTCCTTGACGCGTTCGGCCAGGATGCGCGCAGTCACGTCGATCGGGCCGCCGGGGCCGTATGGCACGACGATCCGGATGGTTTTGGTTTGCGCGTTGGCGCCGATGGGCAGGACGAACAGGCTCGCGGCTACTGCCGTGATGCTGGCAATGGCTGATATTTTCATGGACTGATTTCTGTTGAATGGGCGCCCGGGCGGCGCACCGGCCCAGGTCAGGGGGATGACCTGGACGAAGCCAGGGCGAAGTCACTGTGGAACGCACATCAGGCCTGGGCCTTGTCCGCTTCCGTGATGAATGAATCTGCGTAGAACTCTTCTTCCGGCAAGCCGGCCAGGTCGCTGTAGTCCAGTCTGGCCGAGTCGATGACGATGGGTGCGCCGCACGCGTAAACCTGATAGCCGGAGAGGTCGGGCAGGTCTTCGATCACCGCCTTGTGCACAAAGCCGGTCCGACCGGTCCAAGCGTCCTCGGGCGTGGCGTTGGAAATCACCGGCACATAAGCCAGATTCGGCATCTCGGCGAGTTTTTGCTGCACCCACGCGTCCAGGTACAGGTCTTCGGGCCGGCGTCCACCCCAATACAAGGTGGCAGGACGTGTGATGCCCTGGAACTGCATGTGTTCGATCAAGGCCTTGATCGGAGCAAAACCGGTGCCCGATGCCAGCAGCACCATCGGCTTGTCGGAGTCCTCGCGCAGGTAG
>JBKJRR010000455.1:0-3416 GCA_046594635.1 Burkholderiaceae bacterium | reverse complement strand
CTACGACCGCGCGACCGGCGAGGTGAGCTACGGCCGCATCCCCGCCGGCTCGGTGGTGATCTCCGGCAGCCTGCCCAAGGACGGCGGCAAGTACAACCTGTACGCCGCCATCATCGTCAAGCGGGTCGACGCCCAGACCCGTGCCAAGACGTCCCTCAACGACCTGCTGCGTCCTTAACCGTTGAATTCAATGACTCAAAAAAGCGCCGGGCCGCCCCAAGCTTTTTTGCTGACTGACCTCGGCAAGAGTTTTGTGGAGCGCAGCGGACCAAAACTCTTGCCGAAAGAATATTTATGAGCACGATGGAGCGGATTCTGCGGCTGATGGGGGACAAGAAGGCGTCCGACGTCTACCTGTCGGCCCATGCCCCGGCGCTGATCAAGATCAACGGTCTGTGCATACCGATCAACAACCAGATCCTGCCACCCGATGCGCCGCGCAATCTGCTTTCAGAGGTCATAGCGGCCGAACGCATGGCCGAACTCGACACTTCGAGTGAACTCAACATGGGCTTTCCGCTGGCGGGTGTCGGACGGTTCCGGATCAGCGCCATGCGCCAGCGCGGCACGATCGCCGCTGTCATCCGCTTCATCACGCCGGAGGTACCGCCGCTGTCGAGTCTGGGTTTGCCCGACATCCTGTCAGAGCTGATCATGGCCAAGCGGGGTCTGCTGCTGATGGTGGGTGCCACCGGCGCCGGCAAGAGCACCACGCTGGCCTCGATGATCGACTACCGCAATGAGAATCTTGCCGGCCATATTCTGACCATCGAGGACCCGGTCGAATTCCTGTTCAAGAACAAGCGATCCATCATCAACCAACGCGAGATCGGAACCGACACCGTATCGCTCGAAATCGCGCTCAAGAACGCCTTGCGCCAAGCGCCCGACGTGATCCTGGTGGGCGAAATCCGCGACCGCGAGACCATGTCGGCCGCTCTCGCCTACGCACAGTCCGGCCACCTTTGCCTGGCGACCATGCACGCCAACAACAGCTACCAGGCATTGAACCGGATCCTGAGTTTTTACCCGGTGGAGGTGCGCGAGACCATGCTGGGCGATCTGGCGGCGGCCTTGCGTGCCGTGGTGTCGCAGCGTTTGTTGCGTACCGTCTCGGGCTCGCGCACGCCATCAGTGGAAGTGTTGCTCAACACCAAGCTCATCGCTGAACTGATCGAAAAAGGCGATTTCTCGGGCATCAAGGAGGCGATGGAAAAATCCATGGCTGAAGGCTCGCAGAGCTTCGAGGCCGACATTGCACGTCTCATCATCGATGGCACTGTTGATCGAAAGGAAGGCCTGGCCAACGCCGATTCGCCGACCAACCTGATGTGGCGCATGGAGAACGACTTCGCCAGTGCCCGCAACTCCACCAAGCCAGAGGAAGATCCGGACGACGAGCCTTCGTTCACCGAGATCACACTGGACGTCAAGCACTGATGTCGGACACGCTGCGGCTGACCGGGCAGCTGATCGCTCAGGCGTCCGTAAACTGGGTCCGCCGCATCCTCGAAACTCTCGACGCGGAACCATTGCGATGACCATCGGCGAACTGATAGCGTCCAGTGCCAATGCGCTGGAAGCCGCAGACGTTTGCTTCGGGCACGGCACCACCAACGCCTACGATGAGGCCGCGTGGCTGGTGCTGTGGCAACTCGGGCACCCACTGGACACGCCGATCGACGGTGAAGGCGGCATAGCGGTCGAGGCCGTGAAGCAAGACGCACTGGCGCAAGTCCACGCGCTGGTGCAAAAGCGAATCACATCGCGGGTTCCGGCCGCCTACCTTACCGGTGAGGCCTGGTTGCAAGGTGTTCCGTTTTTTGTCGACGAACGCTGCATCGTGCCGCGCAGCCTGATTGGCGAGTTGCTGGCCCAGGGCTCCCTGGACTACTGGTTACCCGAAGACGCGACCCGACTGCTGGACTTGTGCACCGGTGGCGCCAGCCTGGCCGTCCTGGCCGCCCTGGCTTATCCGGGCCTGCAGATCGATGCCGCAGATATCTCGTCCGACGCCCTCGCGGTGGCGCAACTGAATGTGCAACGCCATGGCATGCGAGAGCAGATTCGCCTGCTGCACGGAGATGGTATGGCGGCAAGCAAGGGGCCGTACGACATGATCCTTTGCAACCCGCCGTATGTGAATTCCGACAGCATGTCACAATTGCCGCCCGAATACCGCGCTGAACCGTCGTTGGCCCTGGCCGGCGGCAAGGACGGCATGGACTTCGTGCGGCGCCTGCTACAGGATGCCCACGCAGTGATGTCCGAAGCGGCGGTTCTGGTACTCGAAATCGGCCATGAGCGGCCCCATTTCGAGGCTGCCTTTCCCACGCTTGGCGTGGTCTGGCTCGATACCAGCGCCGGTCATGACCAGGTCTGTGTCGTGACCCGGGACGCCCTTTTCACCTTCTCCCCGGGTGGATAGCCACGGACACATTGACTAGAACATCATGATTACCCTGAAAGCCGTCACGCTGCGCCGTGGCACCAAAGTCCTGCTCGATGCTGCCTCGGTGACGTTGAACCCTGGCGAGAAAGTCGGCCTGGTCGGACGCAACGGAGCGGGCAAGTCCTCGCTGTTCGCTTTGCTCGACGGTTCGCTGCACGAAGATGCGGGCGACTTCAGCGTGCCCGCCCAATGGCGCATGGGCCAGGTGGCACAGAACATGCCGGAGACCGACATGTCGGCCACCGAGTACGTGGTCCAGGGCGACGTGCGCCTGCTTGCCGCGCAGCAGGAAGTGGTAGCGGCCGAAGCCGGCGACGACGGTGACCGCATGGCCCATGCCTACATGGAATTACACGATGCCGGCGCCCATGACGCACCGGCGCGGGCCCAGGCCCTCATCTTGGGCCTGGGTTTCAAGACCGCAGAACTCGAGAACCCGGTAAACAGCTTTTCCGGTGGCTGGCGTATGCGGCTGCAACTGGCACGTGCCCTGATGTGCCCGGCTGACCTGCTGTTGCTCGATGAACCGACCAACCACCTGGACCTGGATGCCTTGGTCTGGCTCGAGGCCTGGCTGAAAAAATTCGAAGGCACGATGCTGGTGATCAGCCACGACCGCGAGTTCCTCGACGCCGTGACCAATGTCACGCTGCATATCGATTCGGCCAAACTGGTGCGCTACGGTGGCAATTACAGCAAGTTCGAAGACATGCGCGCCGAGCAGATGGAATTACAGCAGAACGCGTTTTCCAAGCAGCAGGACAAGATCGAACACCTGCAAAAATTTATCGACCGTTTCAAGGCCAAGGCCAGTAAAGCCAAGCAGGCGCAAAGCCGGGTCAAGGCGCTGGATCGCATGGAGCGCCTGGCGCCGTTGCTGGCCGAAGCCGACTTCAGCTTCGAGTTCCGCGAACCGGCGAACCTGCCCAATCCGATGTTGTCCATGCAGGATGCCAGTGTGGGT